>DALYCO010000001.1:0-7482 GCA_031973655.1 Minisyncoccota bacterium
ACGGTAATACAACCATAAAGCCGATTCGATGATTGATGAAGAGATATGCCACGTAGCCGTATGAGATTGCGATTATCGCGTAGAGGACAGTCCAGACTGGACCAAAGAGCCAGCTTGGTGGTGCCCATGTTGGCTTAATAAGTTGCGCGTACCATTGCATTGAATTGTTCATATATTCAATTATACCTGAGCTTTGTGCTTATGCCTAAAGAAGAATTTAGCTCCTTCAATAAGCAGCACGTTAACTACCAGCCAGCCGAATACGAATGGGAGCCATGAAAGCGGCATTGGAGCAACACCGAAGAATGTGCGTAACGCCGGGATCACCATAGTTGCCACCAACATAAGCACAGCAAGGACAATACTTATGTTAAGTATTTTATTGGAGAATACTGGGTAGGAAAATAGTGGCTTATGCAGGCTGCGGAATGAATACGCGATGACAAGTATGTATGAAGCAAAGCAGACAAAGTATACCGACTGCGCTGTGTCGAGCGAAATGCCACTATTGATAAGCCAGTAGTATAGAACAAACAATAAGAACGAAGAGAAGATACCTATGCCGAATGTCAGCCAGTTTACCTCCGGAGTAAAGATTGATTTCAATGAGTGCTTCTTAACTATTTGACCATCGAAATCTTCATCATACGCAAACGAAAGCGCGGGAAGGCTTCCAGTAAACAAGTTAACCCAAATAATTTGAAGCGCCGTAAGTGGCAAAGGAAGGTTAAAAATCAAACTGCCACCGATAATGAACACTGCATCGAGGGAATTCGACATGAGGTACACAAATGTCTTTCGAATATTCACGAGAATACGGCGCCCCTCCTGAACAGCCATACCGATAATTTCAAAGTTGTCGTCGAGGAGCACTAGGTCAGCAGCGCTCTTTGCCACATCGCTTCCAGAACCCAAAGCAACTCCGATATCCATAGCTTTGAGCGCCGGTGCATCATTCACTCCATCCCCTGTCATTGCCACCACTTCGCCGAGCTTTCGATACAGCGTGCCGATGCGAAGCTTATGTTCAGGTGTTACGCGCGCGAATATTTTTTTGTTTGGAATTATTTCTAGTAATTCTTCATCAGTAAGCGACTGAATATCGTGGCCGGTCAAGTTCGCGAGCTACCGCAAGCGCAGTACCCTTCAAATCTCCCGTAATCATGACAATACGAACGCCAAGCGATTCAATCTTTTGAATAGCAGCGGGGACGTTGGCACGAATCGGATCACGAAAGGCCATAATCCCCATAAATGAAATTCCTTTCACATCTGAAACAGAGATAGTTTTTTTATGTGCGGGCATAGTAGCAATAGCGATAAGCCGCTTACCATCATTGCTTGCATCAGCTATCCATCCCTCAAGAGCTATAAATGTGTCCTTACCAACGTCAGAAAGCCCAAGCAAAATATCAGGAGCACCCATAATTGTGTAGGTATCTTTGTGTAACGAAACCGAAAACTTATGCGTTGAATTAAACGGGATCACTATAGGAGAAGCAACGGTTTGCTTCATATATGAAATATCAATTCCCATATCACGGGCAGTTTTTACGATATTTACTTCGAAGGGCTTCCCTTTGAAAGTCCATTCACTTATTTCTTCGTTCGGGTTTTCAATAAGTACATCAACATTGGCTAAAGCTTTTTGTATCAGCTCTTTGTCTCGATCACTATGTTCTTTCAAATCAGTAATTGAAGAAAAAAGTTCATCGCCAGAATACACTCCGACGAGCTTCATATTTGCCTCTGTCAGTGTTCCCGTCTTGTCCGTCATGATCAAGCTTGTAGAGCCGAGTGTCTCTGCAGCCATAAGTGTTCTGGTGATTCCTTTCTTCTTTGCGATGCGCTCTGCTCCGATGGAGAGAATAACCGTAAGTGCAATTGGCAGCGCTTCAGGCACAGCACCGACAGCAACTGCCGCAGAAAGTACGAGCATATGGAAAAGATCTTCTCCTCTCAAAATTCCAAGTGCAAAGATACCAAGAACAAGAACCATTACCAATCCGAAAATAAGCCACGAAAGTTTCTCGACGCCACTCTGGATTGGGGTTTCTGCACGATTGGTGCCGGAAACTAATCCTGCGATTTTTCCAATCTCTGTATCGTTCGCTGTAGCGATAATAACTGCAGTTGCGAATCCATCAACAACCAACGTTCCTGCA
This sequence comes from Minisyncoccota bacterium, assembly GCA_031973655.1. Taxonomy (GTDB): domain Bacteria; phylum Patescibacteriota; class Minisyncoccia; order Phycocordibacterales; family UBA9973; genus DALYCO01. The sequence goes on from DALYCO010000001.1 coordinate 2,166, forward strand.
TGAACCATATTTGTTCGGTCTGCAACAGTTGCAGTAACAGATACGGGTTCCAGCTTCTTTTCTATTGCGTCTGATTCCCCTGTCAGAATAGATTCGTTCACGCGAATATTGTTCACACTTATCAGGCGTGCATCTGCAGGAATACGGTTCCCATATGAAAGCTTGATAACGTCGCCAGGAAAGAGCATTTCTGAATCCACTTCATGTTCAGCTCCATCACGTATGACACGGGCGCGGTCTTTAATGAAGCTTGTTAGCTGCTCGAGAATATGTTCGGCATGGTATTCACGATAAAATCCCAATATCACATTCACCAAAACAGCCAGCGTAATAACAATGACTTCCGCCCACTCTTGCAGAAGCGCGGTAACAACCGCAGCGCCGATCAAAATGAAAATAAGCGGACTGGTAAATTGCTTGAGAAAAATAGTAAGCGCGCTTTTCTTTTCGCGGTTTTTGAATATATTTTTTCCATACGCTGCTTCGCGATTTGGAATGTCTTTTTCAGATAGGCCTGAAGTGGAAGTTTGTAATGCATCATAGATGTCATTGATGTCTGCCGACCAGCCTTCTACTTTGAGATTTTTATATTCCATACTAATTTAATATACCAAATTGTTTTGAAAATCCAGAAAAAATCCTTATATACGAGGCTTTTTGTATGTGGTACTATGAAAGTATGAATACACCCACCAGGCAGTATGTACCGGGCGTTTGCAATATCGGACCAGAAGAAATAACAATGCGAAAACGTTTTGGCTGGATAAGCCTTACTGTTACCATTATTGCCGCAGTAGTATTTTATTTCCTGACCCTTCCGTCTCCATGGTATCTTCTACTTTTCTTTCCGGCTTCAGCTTCTGCCTCGGGATTGATACAAGGATACGCTCACTTTTGTGCAGCATTCGGAATGAAAGGCCTCTTTAATTTCGGTTCGGAACTCGGAAAAACCGAATCTGTTGATTTGGCTGCATTTCGCAAGCAAGATCAAATGAAAGCCATTGTCATCATTGCTTCTTCTATTCTCTCTGGCGTGATAGTTGCGCTCGCCGGGTTTTACCTCAGCAAGTATTTTATTTTTTCTTAGCTGCAAGTTTTTGCATATTTTCTGCAACGCGAAACTTCACGATCTTTCCGACCAGAGAAACTGGAATCGGTTTATCGAGCGGAAACTGGATTGTTCCTTTTGAGGTTTTATATTTCTCTAATTCTTTTTTGAATGCGGCAATGCCGGATGGAACTGCGTAAAAGCCAACATGATTCTTGAATCCCGCAAAATACACGAGCGGACTGCCGAGTTTGTATGCGGGCATGCCATAACTGAAACCTTCCTCGGCTTTCGGCGCAGCTTTTATTATTGCGCCGCGAAGCTGCTTCAAGAGCTTTTGAGTTCCTGCAGGAAAATGCGAGATATACTGTTGAACAGTTGCTTGGTTTATTTTCTTCATACCTCCCCATTATTGCACAGACAGCGCCGCCCGTGTAAGTGGTCCAACGTACCCGACTGCTGGAGTAATATTTCTTGCCTGCTGGAATTTAATAACAGCGGCCTGTGTTGCCGGTCCAAAGTATGTTGTTTCGTTTCCAACTGAACCTGAACCGGTAGTTGCAACAGTGTAGCCCTTTCTATTTAAAATAATCTGGAGCGCGCGAATATCTTCCCCGCTCATGCCGAGCTTGAGGTCGCGAGTGATTCCAGTCGTATTTGCGCCTGTTGGCGATGGAGTAGTTGGTGTTGGAGTAGTTGGTGTTGGAGTTGTCGAAACCGGAACAGAAGGCGTTGTAATTACAGGATGTGAAATAACATAATTACGTGTTGTTTCCCCGTAGTAGCCATTCGCAGGACTGATGCTTACTGCTGCCTGAAATTCAGCGAGAGCAGTTTTGGTTATCGGTCCGAAATTGCCAGTTGAACCTGCTCGAGCGAGGCTCGTTGCAGCTGAGCCTTTTGCGGACTGGATGAGATATGTCTGGAGTATCGTAACGAGTGGGTCAGACGATCCAACGTCCAAATCCCCCGGAGGTAATGTTGTTCCCGTTGTCGGCGATGATGACGGTGCGGGAATACTTGCCAGCGCCGCAGTAATTTCTGTTGGAATCACAATATTTTGTGCGATGGCTTCATTGAACGTGCTTCTAAAATTTGTTACGAGAAACTGCGCGAGCGCAGTTCGGTCTGCCGCTTTTGCGAGAATAGCTGTCAAGTATGACATCTTTTCCTGAAGTGGAATTTCAAGAGTTATGCGAGGATACGGATCTACTGGCGCTCCGCCGCTCGGATGAATCTCAAAATGTAAATGCGCAGGTCCTCCTAAAGCATTTCCTGTATCACCTACATACCCGATAAGTGCGCCTGGGGCAAGGACGGCTCCAGCTGTTACACCTTCGCCAAAACGATCAAGGTGCATGTAGACAAATGTTTCTCCTCCCGGGTTCGCAGTATAAACGGTATTCCCTTCGCTCGGACCAGTCATGGTTCGCAAAACAACAGCGGCAGTCGGTGTCACAATCGGTATTCCCTTTACACCCATGATATCTTCCCCTTCGTGCAATCTTCCGCCAGAACGAGGATCACCGAAGTTTGGAGAAATATTTGAAAGCTTTACGCCAAATAAAATTGGTACAAAAATTGTGCTTTGTGCTGTACTTCCCAGTGCACTAATTTTTTGTTGCATCTCGCCTGATTGTTGGCGATACCCTCGAACTCGCTCTCGGCGAACAGTAGTTGATTCAGTAGAACCATCTTGGTAATTCCAGTCCGAGCCATAGTTGTATGTCTGTGCTGCGACTACAACAGGAAATACAAGACTCAACGCAAATGCCATCGCGACTACGTACTGTACTCTGTGCTGTGAGGTTTTATTTTGCATGCAAGTATTATAACATGATTTAACTTTTATTTAATATTTATTGTCTGTAATTTTGTGTAGTGGCATTCGTCTCTATAGATAAGTACGGGAAATAACAGTTTATTGACTTTCTGTCAAAAATATGTTATTATACCGACGATTCCCCACTCTTTGAGAAATGTTTTTGAATAGAGATCTTTGGTTGTTTTCCCTCTAAAAAACAAGCAGAGATCTCTATTTTCTAAACCATAAACCAAAAACAAAATGAAGAAAAATCTTCAACTAGCAGTGGTGCTTATCTGCACTTTTTTTTCGGCTTTTCAGTTAAAAGCGAACATTTCAGTAACCTACAATAACCCTGGATATGTTCAGGCCCCCGTTGGGACGAACCACCAGAAGGTATTAGGTATTACCCTCGCTAATGATGGGAACCAGGATGTAAAGATACCTTTTATCCAGTTCGAATTTATTGGCAGCCAACCGGAATTGATATTTATGAACCTTGAATTGTATTCAACCAGTCAACTGGGAAGTTTAGCACCTTCCTTAATGGGTGGTGCAGTGTCTTACAATTTAGGCTCATCACTTATCCTACCCGCAGGCGCATCCATTGCCTTGTCGCTGTATAGCGATATCCAATGGAGTTGCAGCGGAGGTAATTTTACCGCCAACGTAATGTATGTTTCCACTCAGGGAATGACTACGTTATCTCAAGTACCGGTTACCGGGTTAAGTACTGGAACCGGATGGAGTGTTAATATTATCCATCCGATAACAGTTACGCTTGATTCAATACCAAATACCGTTTGCCCAAATGTTTCGTTTACGCCTCACGCAATTGTTAGCTGGAATGACGGCATGCCGTGCACCAGTAACTTAACGTATGACTGGAACTTTACATTTGCTTCAACTATTCAGTATTCTCAAACGCTGGCTGCGCCAACTATCGAATTTAACCAATCAGGCACTTACACAATTAACCTGACAGTGCACGATACCGCAACCAATCAATTCTACCAAGGTTTCTATACGGTGATTGTATTGCCGTCACCAACAGGTTACATACAAACACAGCAAGGCCAATTGAACTGCTTAAACGACACTGTTACCTTAACTGCTTCGCTGCAAAATGCGCAAAGCTTTTACTGGAACTACAATGGAGCATATGTAGGCATTAACCTAACGGTATCTGCTACCCAAGCAGGTAACTACACTTTACATGCCACAAACAGCAATGGATGCGGCGATCTTACAACAACATTTCCTGTATACCGCGACACTTTTGCCATCCAGTTATTATGGAATGGCCAAAATGCTGACTCGGCACAAGTATGTCCGGAACAACAGACATCATTCTATGCACAGCTTATTGGTACTAATTACCAATCACTTACATATGAATGGAGCAACGGCACAAATTTGAACTACATGGATAATGCAACAGTTGGTGAGTATAAAGTGATAGCGACCAATTTTCTTGGTTGCTCGTCTGCTGACAGCATCACTGTTACCGAACGTACTGTTATCCCACCTACATTAACCGCCCAAGGCCCGACACAATTCTGTGCTGGCGGCTCGTTATTAATAACAGCCACCCCAGGATATCAGTGGCATAACTGGACTGGAGGTTACACTTCCCTTTCCAGAGATTCAATACTGGTTATGTGGGACGGTGAAATTACTTTGACCGCACAAGACAGCTTCGGCTGCATGGTGCAATCAAATACTATTTTAGTTGATGTAGTTAATGGACCTGGCACGCCTACGATTACGCAGAACGGCTGTGAACTTATTACAAACCTTACTAGCAATAACTTGCAATGGTTTGTTAATAACGGACAAATTATAGATAGCACTCAGGTAATAATCCCGCAAATGTCAGGGTTATACTCGGTAATGGTAACCGATCAATTCGGTTGCACTTCCACTTCTGAGCAGCTTGCCTATTCGATGCCTTCTCTACCAGTAATCAGCACTAATGGTTCTACACAACTTTGCACCGGAGAAAGCGTACTGTTAACAGTACAGCCCGGCTTCAACTTTTTGTGGAGCAACGGTGCAACTACGCAATCCATTTTGGTAAACCAACCAGGAACTTACACAGCGACTGTAACCAACGGAACTTGCATACAGACTGCGAGCCCAATTAGCGTAACTGTTACGAACTGCAACCAATCACCATCAGGCCAAATTAATTTGTTCTACGCAACACCCAACAATGTGTGCAGCGGAAGTTCAGTTAATCTAACCTGGGCAACTACAAATGCTATTTCTGGTCAATTTTCTACCGATCACCCGATTGGTGGCAATCCATTCGCGTTCGCCTTTACGCAAGTAGTTTCGGTTATTGTTTACCAAACAACAACCTTTACGCTTACGATTCAGGACGGCAACTTGCACTCACATTCGCAAACCATTGTGGTACATGTTGATACGTGCACAACAACTGGTACCGAAGAGATTGATTT
>DALYCO010000001.1:7542-22289 GCA_031973655.1 Minisyncoccota bacterium
CATTCCTTCGGGAGTTGAAAGCTACGTAATTACTTCAGTGACGGGACAGGTGTTAGCAGAAGCAACAACAAACAACGCACAACAAACAACAATTGATGTTTCGTCATTTGCCTCGGGAGTTTACTTCTTAAGGTTAGATAACGGAACAACAAAAAAATTCATCAAAGAGTAGTTTATACTGCTCAAAAATACAAAGGCGGACACTTAACGGTGTTCGCCTTTTTTCTTTGTCTGCTATTTAAATCTCAACCGTTGCTGAAATCGGCGCGTGGTCTGAAGCTTTGGTTATTCCTGTTTCAGAAGATATTGTTTGCATATCTTTGGTGGTAAATATGTAGTCTATTTTAAACTTTGGCTCGCTTCCGTCTGCGCAGGAACAGCCTTCTACATAGAGCGGCCACGTCGGCGTGTTTGTCATATCGGTCTGTACGAGAGATTCGCTCATTTTTTGAATAACCGAACTCTCAGGAACTGCATTAAAATCCCCCATCACGATAGTGTTTTCAGCAGAAAGCATCGACAGGAGATTTTTCACTTGAACATCCTGTATGGCGAGAGGTTGCTGATAATGTGAATGCTTGAGATGCAAGCTGACTACATGGAATATTTTTTCACCAACTAAGATGTTTGCTTTCGTTGCAATTCGGCTCGCTTCAGGAGAAAGATCAACTGGCTCACCTTTTACAATTGGATATTTACTAAGAATCGCGGTGCCAAACTTTACTGTACCCTCTTCGTCTGCATACTTCGGTAAAAATTTGCGAGGCAAGTGCATCTGAATTCCGTGCGTACACTCATATCCCAATTCTTTGGCGATAATTTCAGCGGTATTCCCTGTTTCAATTTCCACCACTTCCTGAAGGGCAATAATGTCAGCATCGGCAGATTTTAAAAAGCGCACCACCTCATCGAGATGCGTGCCTCCCCATATGTTCCAGGAAATAAGTTTGAGCTTCATATCCTCAGTATACCGACTTGTACCGTATATTCAAACACGTATAGTTATCTCGCCCTTTTCCCATCGATGCATCTGCTTTGCAACTGCATACCGAATCTGTGGAGTCCATTCTTCGAGTTTGAGTATTTTTTTTGTTGAGAGAGCCTGCTTACTGCCTGAAATTTCTTCTCCTGCATACAATCGTGCGGCGGTGTCAGCATATGCAGATTGTGCTTTTATAAATAGATCTTCAAAAAGCTGTTTTGGCTTTTTTGAAAAATCAGGTTCAATGATGGAAATAATATCACCAGCATCTACCTGTGGAACAATATAGTGAATCGTCGCACCAATGCTTGAAAAATCTCCAGAGAGGACGGCAAATTGGTTTGCCAGCGTTCCTTTATAATCAGGGCAACGGCCGATATGCAGATTGATAGATTTCTTTGCAGTTTCGAGAATGTGCGGTTTTAAAATCTTGCTTCCCCAGACAACCAAAAGGTCTGGCGCCAATTTTTTAAGCATCTCATGAGTTTCAGTGCTATTAACTTGAATAATCAATATCTATCTTGGGCTCTCGAAAATATTCCAAAGTATGGCGTGCTTCTGGAGAAAAGCGAAGCAAAAAAGCGTACCACGCTTCTTTCAAAAGGCCGCCTCTAGCGAAAGCTTTTTGAGCGCGAACTACCCACTCCTTGAGAGATTTCTGTTTTGGTTTTTCTACGATAATAAGCTCCACTGCGCCTTTCGTTTTTTGATGTAGGTTCGCAGCAAAAGCCAACTTAGACGGCACCGCCATCGTGATGATTACTATTCCCATAAAATGATGCGTGCAAAAATGCTTAATTAGTATACTGAAATACGGCAACTATTCGTGGAATTGATCTGGATTCTTTAAGTATACTAAACTGAGGGCGGATTGCACTTAAAATACGCATTATGCCTTACTTTGTCAGCCAGGCAATAATTTCTGTATTTATCTTAGCAGGACACTCTAGGCCAAGACGATACTCATAATCAACACCCCAGAAGGTCACTACATGAGATTTACTTTGTTGCTGCGGGGCTTAGACGAAGTTAGAACTGCACTAATGACAATTTCGGACCTAAATCGGTTCGCTTTTGTGACCAAATGGCAGGCCCTTACTCAATAAAGCACTGTTTTATTTAGCTAATGCAAGTTCGTGAAGAATACGGCACGGTTCCACAATACGAGGATCGATAATGTTGTAATAGCCGTTCAGTCCTTCACGCCGTACTGTTACTAGATCGGCATGTCTAAGGAGTGCCAAATGTTGGGAAACATTAGCTTTTGGAATACCAAGTGTTTTTACCAGATCTTCTACCGACATCTCCTGTTCGCGGAGAAGGTTTAGGATCTCAAGGCGCTTTGGATTGGCGAGGATCTTATAGGTTTCCGCGTTGCGGCGATACGCTGTTCTTGGGAGCGGCTGCTTTATTTTTTTAGATAGTTTTTTGGTAGGCATACTAGTTTCAAAAGTATGCAACAAGTGGATCAAAAATGCAACTTATTTGATTGACATTACGATTTAATGAGAAGTTTCTTCGCAACAAATAATAACATCCCTATCCCAGCAATTGATCCAATAATAATTGGCATTGGTATGTCGGCCTTGCTCTTTTCCGCAGTCGCCACCAGCGATATAGGTTCTATTATTTTTCCTTCGGCTTCTTCTGTATCCTGTGCAACGGTATAATTCTCGATAATCCGTGATGCTTCCGCGACCGCAAGCGTAACCGGCGTTTCCTGTATTGCTTCTGGTACCACCTCAACCATAATTTCTTCGGGCTTAACCTCTTCAACCTTCTCTACAATTTTCTCTTCTTTCTTTACTTCCTCGGCAGTTACAGTAGAAGATGTCATGATCTGCGAAAGTTGCGGTTTAGGAACTGGATGCATAATTGAACTCCATGATTTACCGAGTGCGGCTGGGATCGCATAACTCGTTGCCCATACTCTATTATTTACACTCTCACTACCTGCAATAGCCGCACCGTCAGATGCCTGCATAGATGCAAGATAGTCCATCGGCGTTTTGCCGTTCTTGGTCCACACTGCTCCAGCCTGCATTGCCCAGCTTGTCGAGTACACGGAGCCAAACCCACCGTCTGCCTGCTGACTGTTTTGTAGGTACGTGATTGCTTTTGCTACGGCTTCTGGTGCGGCATTATATGCTCGTAACACCTGTATTGCAGCCGCGGTAAGGTCAACACTTCCTTCCCATGATCCGTCGGTTCTCTGTTTCAAAACAAGAAACTGAATGTCTTTTGCAATCATCTCCTCACTCGCAGGATATCCAGAAGCGGAAAGCGGCAAAAGTGCAAATATGTCATCGTTTACAAGTGATGCGTCTCCAAACTGTGTGCCATCAAATGAAGAAAGTATCGGAGAGATGTAATTCGTCCCGCCAAAAGAATATGGATTTTCTCCGAGCGACAGGACTGCCATCGCTCTGCGCTCATTGTCGGTAGGAAGCGAACTTATTTGTGCATGTGAAGAAAGATAGTCACGGAGACTATTCTTCGCACTCTCGGATGCGCCGCTTGCCGCATACGCAACGGCCGCCCAATCGGTATATAGATCACTTCCAAACGACCCATCTCCATTTTGAATGGAATAGAGATATGAAAGTGCTCGTTCAACGCTAAACGCTGGGGTTGGGATAATACCTCCGCCTCCACCACCGCCTTGCACTGGAACTGGTTCAGTAACAATTACGGCATATGAGGGAAAATAAAAATCCTCCGCAATCCCTACCGAATACTCTCCGGCATCCCCGAGCGTGATAACGGCTTTACCTTCCACATCGACAGCCTGCGTAGTAACGGCTGTGGGAGTCCATGGATCATTTGGGTTCGGCACGGTTACGCCGATAGTAACGCCTGAGAGTGCGTTCCATGTATTATCAGCATAGTTGTACGACTCCGCACTTGCAGTAAATGAAGTGCCTTTCGTAACAGATGTCGTGCTCAAAGAAACTCTATGCGGAGAACCGAAATAGAGCCCAACCGTCTCACCGCCGGAAAGCATTGTGGTGTCGATACTCGTAAACGGCGTGGTGCTCCCCACGGCATATTGCCAGTTATCGCAGAGCTCGCTTGCTCCGCTTAGCGTAAGGCATTTGAGATAGAAAGAAGAAAAGGAAGAATAGTACGCGAGATTAGTGATAGCAAACTCATCGTGCGCGTTATCAAGAGAAACCAAGAGTGCAAGAACACTTCTTGAAGAAACGGGGTGTATCGTCCCGGTACTGTCAGTGATTTCTGTTGTGCTCTCCTCTGGAATGGAAACACTTCCGCTATAGAGCAGAGTTTCTCCAGAACGGATAATAAATGTCGCGGTTGGAAGCGGGGCAGGATCTTGTTCTGGAATAACTTCTTCGGGAATTGGAGCAGGAGTTTCTTCTTCAATTGGGTTTTCTTCCACGACGGGAGCCTGATCTACCGGCAGATTGGACGGAAGGTCTTCTGCGTATACACGAATACCAAAACCAACTACGCTAAGAATAAACAATGCTGCAAAAAAATTTTTCATATTTATTTAAGTTCCCAAACGACAAGATCACCAACCTTTGGAACATAAGTAGAAACGCCGACTGACGCCTCCTTGCCGTTAATGTAATACATAAGATGTCTGCCATCTCCTTCTTTGAGGGAGCCGAGTTCCGTTACAAAAAATCCAAGTCCAAAATATTCCTTGCCAAAAAGAGTAATCTCTCCTCTCTCTTTTGCCGCAGTCAGAATAGAGAGGAGTGATCCTCCTGATACCAAAATAGAACTATCCGTAGTACCGGCAACCAAATGGAAAGTTTCTGAAACGATAGATGTAGAAACACCTTCTTTTTTTTCTGAAACAGGTACGGTCTCTGGAATAGGATTTTTAGCCTGCTCCGAAATTGATGACACGTTCTGAGCATCTTCTATAGGCACTGCCGCAGGTTCAGCGGGTACATAGTATAGGATGACGCGTATAGCGATCAGAATACATCCGACAGCAACGAAAATACTTGAGTACGGTATTTGTTTCTTTTTGATCGGTATTTGCATATAGTTAGAGAGCTATATCGCACACGCCTGCTACGCATGCCAGTTCGTTTTTAACTTCTGTCTCATCGACCGTTTCGTAGGTAACAATTTTTGAGAAGTCTAGATTTTCAGTGTGCTTCTTGAGTTCTTCGTAGCGCTCCTTGTTAATGGCTTCGTACGGCGCAAGCTGGTACACATGATTTGAACGAGGTAAGAATGAAAGGCCACCCACCAAATCCCAGTTCTCATAAATCCAGTTCGCAACCTTGATCCACTCATCATCGCCGATTGAAATAGTGACTGACGGGTTATGTTCGGTATAGTGCTTCTTCACGATCTTCCAGTGCTCGAGCTGATCGAGAGCAGAAACATCGTCTTTGCAGATCGCGCCATCTGGAGCTTTGACGGGAAACTCGAGAACGAACGTAGTGGCATTCTCAAGCGTCTGGCCAACTTCTGGATAGTACGGTACTCCCTGGTCTTTAAGCATTTTGAAAAGCGCATCGGTGGCACTAATACGAATACGGCGAATGTAATACGGCGCGTGGCGAGGATGCATACCACTAGCACAATCGACGGTCTGCGAAACTGTACCTGAGGGCTTTACGCAGGTAATACAGGTTGAGGCAGGAATAGAGAGACGTTTGGCGAATTTCTTGTTTGTCTCTATGGCAACAGCTCTCATTTTCTCGAGCATCTTTGGATCGCGCACAAGAGGACAATCCCACTGACCAGTAATGGAAACGCCGAGGAGTCGCTCCGCTTCGCAGTTCTTTTTCCATTCGCGGGAAAGATACGGAAAATATGTAAGGGCAGATTGATATGTGCCGAGCATTGCGGCAACGCGGACCTTTTTGAGAAGCGTCTCTTCTGTGTCTTCTACGCGAGCGATAACTTCCGAGAGATTACAAAATTGTTTTGACTGGAGAATGATCTCGCCGCATGGGTTAGTGCCGAAGGATGGATACACGCCGCCAGGCCACTGCTTGAGTCGTCGCTCCGGAAGCGTTTGCGCGAGTCCGCCGCGATTGAAAATACCGCGCTCGCCAGATCCTGACTTTACGAGTGCCGTCCATTCATCAAGAAACGTCTGTGTATCGGGCTTGGTAAGATAGACGGCAGAATTGTTGGCGAGCATTCTTTGTCCTTCCGTGAAATAAAACTGTCCCTTCTTGGCATCACGGAGCGCTTCATCATCGAGATCGGAAAGCGAAATCATGGCAGATCGCCGTACGCCGCCGGCAACCACGCATTCGCCGATCTTGCAGATTATGTCGTGAGCATCGATATTGGAAAGCCGTCTGCCTTCGCGGCGCAGGATGCGTTCACGAGTAAAACCGAGCAATGCGCGAAGCGGATCGGGACCGGAACTCTTGCCGCCCATAGTCTTGAGCCGCGAACCTGCGGGACGAATTTCGGAAAAATCAAAATCAATATCGGCTCCCTCGTACCAGGTCTTCATACCAAGTGCGAACGCATCAGCCCACCCTTCGCGGCTGTCGGCAATAATATGGGTCGGGAGTTTCTTGCCCGATTGCTTCTGTATTTGGGGCAGAGCCTGCACATTCTCGCTTTCAACGGAAAATCCTACGCCAGTACCACACATGGAGATATACATAATCTCAGCAAAATCTTGAAATGACTTCGGAGCGATGAACGAGCAGTTATACGCGCAAACGTTCTGCTTGCGAGCTGCTTTGCCTGCAAACTGAAGGAGGCGCATGGAAGGCATCGCTTCTTGTTTCAAAATTGCTTCGCGTATTTCTTCGTATTCCTTGTTCGTAAAGCCAGAACCGAGATTCTCCTTCATGAAGTTCACGTAGCGATCTATCGTCTCGATCCACGTCTCGCGGCGGCCTTCCTCGGCAATCCATTTGGCATACGTGCGATAGTACACGAACTCTGCAAGCGGATTGCGGAAATACTGCTTGCTCTCGGCGACGAGCTTCTTCACCTTCTCCGAAACCATGCCGTGTTCTTTACGAGAACGCTCCCGTTCCTTGCGATATAAAATATACGCCTTTGCAGTCTGACTGAAACGTGCGGCAATGAGTTCATTCTCAACAACATCCTGAATGGTTTCAACATGCGGGACCGAATACTTTTCCTTACGCTCCTTTTTGAGAGCAAAGAGAGATTTCATGACTGCGGCAGTAACAAGTTCTGCTTCAGCCTCCTTGCCTTCACCTGTAGCCGAAAGCGCTCGGAAAACAGCCTGTGTGATATGTGAGGCATCAAAAGGAACAATTGAGCCGTCGCGCTTTTGAATGCTAGTAATTTTTTCTTCTTGTACTTTTTTCATACGTGCTTTGGCTTAAGGTTAATAAACAAACGTGGCGACTCAAGTTTCTTGTTTTCAATCACGAAGGCATAGAGAGCGGGAGAGAGAACGAGGGCAAATAATATGTTTCCGAGCAAGTGCATTGCTGTAAACGGAATCTGTCCGATAACGGCGGCGATAAACGGCTGTCCGAAGAAGATCGGCCCAATAGTAAGTCCTGTAACTGCATCGAAGAGTACAGTGGAGATGACCGCAAACTTCGCATAGTTCCAAGCGGTATTTTTCTTATTCTTGAAATAGACTGCTGCACCAAGCCCTACTAACCCATAGGCAAGCGCAGTAATGAACGTCCACACTCCTACTTTTCCCACAATCAGATCAAATAGAACCATGCTTCCAAACGCAAAGAAAAATCCTGCCATCTTGCCATAGGCGCGCGCAAACGGCATAGCCGTTGCCATAATAGGTTCGATATTCGGGGGACGAAATGGAATGAGGCGTATAAGGAGACACACAACAAAACCGAGCGCGAACTTGAACCAATTTTTTACATACGTATTCATAATTCATTTCCTCCCCTATTGCGTCCGACATACGCGATGGAGTATACTAATTTCATAGTTTCGAAACTATGCAACTAGTTGGATTATCAGTATACTCCCGTGGCCACACGGATAGCAAATGTGGAAAACTTTTTATTAGTGATAAGATAAAACTATGCTTACATACATGCTTCTTGAATTGGTATCAGCAGTGGTCGGGGCTATTGCCGTCATTTTTATTTTGTATCAGCTTCAAAAACGCACGCACTTTATGCGTTTTTTTAAGCACAAAGCGGTACTTATTCCGCTCTGTCTTTTCATAATCGCGTTCTTTGCCGGACTCATAGCCAACCGCACCTATCCCCCGACATTTGCTATGCCAGCCTTTATGCATTCGCATGCCCCAGGCGGTGTTCCTGCCTCTATTCCTTTTAATAAAATCCTCGATTTCTTTTTGTATGAAAATAAGTTTGAGCGCGTCGCCGATATTGGCGCTGATCCTACTGCCGTTCCTGCAGAACGGCAGAAACCAGATGCCGATGGCATCGTTCGTATCCACCTTGATGTAAAGGAAGTTATCGCAGAGATCTCTCCAGGCATTTACTACAATTACTGGACCTATAACGGTCAGACCCCAGGACCAATGCTCCGCATTCGCGAAGGTGATACAGTAGAACTCACACTTACGAATGATCCAACAAGTTTGCATCACCATAATATCGACCTTCATGCCGTAACAGGGCAAGGCGGAGGCGCATCACTTACAGAAGTGCTCCCTGGCGAGACAAAAACATTCCGCTGGAAAGCATTAAACCCAGGACTCTATATCTATCATTGCGCGATGCCGAACGTCTCTACACACAATTCGCATGGACAGTACGGATTGATTTTAGTCGATCCAAAAGGAGGACTGTCGAAAGTAGATAAGGAGTTTTACATTGTGCAGGGCGAACTCTACACAATCGGCCAGCTTGGCAAAAAAGGTCTTGTTGCCTTCGACTCAAATGCGCTTCTTGATGGCGATCCTAACTATGTTGTCTTTAATGGCAAAATTGAGGGTGCTCCTCGAATGCACGCAAAGGTTGGTGAAAAAGTCCGCATTTATGTCGGCAACGGTGGTGTAAACCTTATTTCATCATTTCACGTGATCGGAGAAATCTTTGACACTGTCTATCCAGAAGGAAACATCGGAGGATCTATAGAAAAGAACGTTCAGACGACCGCCGTGCTTCCAGGCGGATCAAGCATCGTGGAGTTTACGCTCGACGTACCAGGTAAATACCTTCTCGTAGATCACGCGCTTGCTCGCATGAATAAAGGCGCTTGGGCAGTGCTTGAAGTAACTGGTGAAGAAAATCCCGCAATCTATTCATCTGTCGAAGGAGAAGAGCATAGCCACGAACACTAAAAAACACCGTTGGGCGCTTAGAAAATTTATCACTTCCGCAAATGGAGGTTTACTTTGACGCTTTTATATCAGTAGTAAACTATTCCATTTGGCCGCCGACTGAGCCTTTCATGGGAGTATCATAGAAAAAACCGCCCGAAACATATTGAGTTCGAATCCAAGACGGGTTCAATTTTCATTACTCAAAAGTCCTTATTTTAACCCTCCTCGGACTAGCTCAATGTTGCTGCGGAACCTGGACTCGAACCAAGATAACCTCCTCCAGAGGGAGGTGTCCTACCATTAGACGATTCCGCAATGTGCATACGACGTATGCGCGCTTTTACTTCAAAAGCCCTTATATCATACATTTTTTTACGTTTTTCGCAATCTACCCAACCGAAAACACCGTATGTAACGGTGTTTTCGGGTTTCATCAGTTTCTAGTAGATTGCGGCAATCATTACATTTGTGTCGAGAACTGCTGATTTGATGCTGATCCAGTAACAGCGAACTTTATTGACTAATAGAAGATTATACCGTAAATTCAGCACATAAAACTTCTTTTACATGACTCCACAACTACATGCCTACGGCACACACCCTTCTGAATTTATGCACATCTACAAACCGAGCACCAGCAAACGATTAGGAAAGTTGGCTGTTATCTATCATGGCGGATTTTTTAAAAAGAAATACGATCTATCCCTTATGACAAAGATGGCGATTGATCTCGCGAAAGCTGGCTATTTGGTTGCCAATGTTGAATATCCACGCGTAGGTGAAGAATACACCTGCCCGCAAATGATTCTAAGTGTGTATCGTTCGTTTGATTATGCATGCATGATTGATCCAACTATTACCGACAGAACTGTTATTGGACATTCAGCTGGAGGTTACTATGCTCAAATGCTTGGAATTCGTTCTGTCTACACAGACACAGAGCTAGAAACTGAAAATCCGTTTACACCAACACGAGTACTTTCCCTTGCTCCCCTTACAGATTTATGGAGAGGCCAACAGGAAGGATTATCCGATGAGCATGATGCAATTAAAAGATTCATCGAAGGTTCAGCTCTCAAGCTTCCAAGAAAAAAAGACAGAATCTTTTATGATAGTTATTCTCCAATTAATGCTAAACCGGAGGATTGTACTATTCACATTATCCATGGGGTTCTAGATGAGGATGTTCCTTTGGAGCATTCCCAAGATTACTTCCATAAATACAAAAAAAGTGAAAAAGTATTTCTGCATATTTTAGGAAATGTAAATCACTATGATGTGATAGACATTACTAAACCTGTTTGGAAACTTACTAAATCGCTTATTGAATACTAACTCTGCTAGATAACAACAAAACACCCGCCATTTCACTTTGTGAACTGGGCGGGTATTTTATTACTTCTTTTTTGAAGCAGCTTTTATAAATGCACTAAACAATGGATGCGGTCGTAATGGTCGAGCAAGAAATTCTGGGTGGAATTGAACTCCGAGGAAAAATGGATGCTTTGTCTGAGGAAGCTCTGCGATTTCCATAAGTTTTCCATCCGGTGAAGTTCCTGAGAAGACTAAACCTTTGGCGGTAATATCTGGAACAAAAGCATTGTTTACTTCATAGCGGTGACGGTGACGTTCGAGGACTTCTGCCGAGCTGTATGCTTTGCGTGCAATTGTACCTGGACGAAGAACTGCAGTATATTCACCGAGACGCATTGAGTTACCATACTTCCCTTTCGCCAAGATTTCTTTTTGGTGCTCCATGATGTGAACAATAGGGTGCTTCGTGTCTGGATTCACTTCGATGGTATGAGCGCCTTTCAAGCCAACAACATTTCGAGCGTATTCAATAACCAAAAGCTGCATTCCGTAACACAAACCGAAATATGGAATCTTGTTTTCGCGAGCGAAGCGAATAACATTCAACATTCCCTCAATACCACGTGAACCAAATCCTCCAGGAACAATAATACCGTCGAATTTCTTAAGCTCTTTTAATTTCTTTGGATTAGTTTCAAAATCAATTGCGTTGAGCCAAGTCAAAACTGGCTTGAGATTTTGAGTATACGCAGAATATTTAATAGCTTCAATAACAGAAAGGTATGAGTCAGCAAGCATGTATTCCCCTGTTTCAAAATATTTACCAATGACTGCGATGTGAACTTCTTTTTTAGCAGTATGTACTTTCTTTACAAAGTCTTTCCATTTCTTTCCTTCTGGGCTTGGAGCAGCAGAACATTTTGTTGCCATGAGATCGCAGAGAATATTCCCCAGTCCTTCTCTCTCAAAGTTTAGGGGCACATCATAGACACTGTCTACATCGGGAGCAGAGATAACTCGCTCTGGAGGGACGTTACACATATACGCAATCTTTTCTTTTCGTTTCTCATCGAGACGGCTTTCTCCTCGGGCAATGATGAGGTCTGGCTGGATGCCTGAAGCGTTTAAAGTTCGAACAGCCATCTGTGTTGGTTTTGTTTTCATTTCTCCAACCTTTGAAGGGACTGGGAGATACGAGACTACTGCGAAAAACACATCATGAGGATTCTTGGTCTTCATCATACGAGCAGCTTCGAGGAAGAGCATGTTTTGATATTCACCAACTGTTCCTCCTACTTCGATCAAAACCACATCTGCATCAGCCTGCTTTTGAGCAGCTTTGATGCGCGCAATAACTTCAAGCGGAATATGTGGAACAACTTCTACACATTTACCACCGTATTCAAGATTGCGTTCTTTGTTAATAACCGTTTCGTATACACGACCAGTAGTCATGTAGTTTGTGCGAGTAAGGTCAACGTTCAAGAAACGCTCATAGTTTCCCATGTCCTGATCTGTCTCATCACCATCTTTAAGCACAAAGACTTCACCGTGCTCAGTAGGATTCATTGTACCAGCGTCGATGTTGATATATGGATCAATCTTGATTGCAGTCACTTTAAGTCCACGGTCAGAAAGAAGCTTAGCGATTGATGATGAAGCTATACCCTTTCCGACACCGGAAATAACGCCGCCAACAACGAAGAGATACTTGGGAGGGAGAGATGAGGCCATAAGTGATGATTAGTGTTTGAGATATCTTCGAATAGCGAGGAAGCTCGAGATTGAACCGAGCGCAGCGCCTGAGAAGAGGATGATAATAAAGATTTGGAAGAAGTTGCGAAGGTAGTATGAGAACAGATTAATGCCGAGGAAGTCTGTCATTGTTCGGCCGAACCAATACGTAACTGCGAGGAAGAGAATAACAGTGATCAATGTTGAAATGCCTCCGTAGAGTAATCCTTCAATCATGAATGGACCACGGATATAGCGATTATCAGCACCAACAAGACGCATGATATTGATTTCTTCGCGGGCGAAATAAATAGTAAGGCGAATTGTATTAAAGGTAATGATTATTGAAAGAAGAACAAGAACAACAGTAAGAATGATTCCCAAACGGCGAGCGCCTGCAATAAGATCTGTCAGGCGGTCGATGACGTCTTTGTTCTTGTTGTAGTTAATTGTATCGATAATTGAAGCGTTGTCTTTTGCGAGAGCACTATCCCCTCCCAAAATTTTGACGATGCTTTCGTACTGCGAAGTTTCGTGTGCTTTGATAGTTAGCGATGCTCCGAGTGGATTTTCATCGAGTTCGTCGAGTGCCTGAATAGTAAGGTAATCGTTTTCGTGCTTCGCCCGGAAAGTAGCGATAGCATCCGCAGCTGAAATATAGCCTACTTCGGAAACCTCAGGAAACTGCTCGATAGACTCTTTCATGGTGAGAATCTGAGCTTCTTTTGCAGTCGTTGTGTAGTAGATAGTTACATCAACTTTGCTTTCAATGCTCGCAAGGGATGCATTCAAAACAGCCTGGATAAGTAGTGTGGCAGCAATCACTGAAAGTGTGATCGTCATCACCAAGATAGAAGCAAAAGAAACCAACGCGTTACGTTTAAAATTCTTCCCTCCTGATCTCATTATTCGTTTTGTATTTGTCCAAGCCATAATATTTTTTAAATTACGTATTTACCGTCCTTATCATCTCGCACGACCCTACCTTTATCTAATGTAATCACTCGCTTTCCAATATGTTCGATAACTCCGCGATTGTGAGTAGTCAGGATAATTGTCGTACCGAGGTCATTGATCTTTTTCAATATCTGCACAACTTCGTACGTGTTGATCGGATCGAGGTTTCCTGTCGGCTCGTCAGCAATGATGATGTCTGGCTGGTTAATGATCGCTCGTGCAATTGCCAATCGTTGTTTCTCTCCTCCTGAGAGCTGATTTGGGAAATGCATAATCTTGCTTGAGAGATCTACCAGCTCGAGAACATGTGGAACGTCTGATTGGATCTCTTCCTCGCTCTTACCAGCTGCTTCCATCGCAAAGGCGATATTTTCATAAGCTGTTTTGTTTGGAAGCAATCTAAAATCCTGAAATACCGTTCCAATTTTGCGTCGGAGTTTCGTCATTTCTTTTGCTGAAAGCTTATGGATGTCTTGAGATTCAAAATATACTGTTCCCTGCGTCGGTTTTTCCTCCGCTAGAATCAGTTTTATAAGGGTTGTTTTTCCTGCGCCTGAATGCCCCACGATGGACACAAATTCTCCTTGATTGACCGTGAGATTGATCGTATCAAGTGATGGCTCATCGCCGGCATATGCTTTTGAGACGTTGTTGAAGTAAATCATGAACCTGGTTATTATACCTTTTTCGAAGCTTCAATGAAAGCATCCAAATTACCGTTTAAAACATCGTCGGGATTGGAGCTTTCCACACCGGTTCGGAGGTCTTTTACTAACTTATACGGGTGTAAGACGTAGTTTCGTATCTGGCTTCCCCACTCTATTTCAGTCTTTCCAGCAATTTGCATGCTTTCGTTTAACTCCTTTCGTTCTACTTCCGC
Organism: Minisyncoccota bacterium; assembly: GCA_031973655.1. Lineage (GTDB taxonomy): Bacteria > Patescibacteriota > Minisyncoccia > Phycocordibacterales > UBA9973 > DALYCO01. The sequence continues at coordinate 21,622 of DALYCO010000001.1, forward strand.
CTTTGCATACAACTTTCCGCGGAGAATTTCCATTGCTCGCTCTCGGTTCTGTTCCTGTGAGCGTTCTTCACGAACTGAAACAGTAATTCCAGTTGGCTTGTGGGTAATACGGACGGCCGTTTCTCTTTTGTTCACATTCTGTCCCCCAGGACCGCCTGCCTTCGAAGTTTCAAATTCAATGTCGGCGTCTTTCAGTTCAGGCATATCGGTCTTTGCAATCTTTGGAATAATTTCCACGAGAGAAAAACTAGTGCTCCGCTTCGCTTTTGAATTGAACGGCGAAAGTCGAACCAGGCGGTGAACACCTGATTCATGTTTTAAATTTCCATACGCATTCTTACCAGAAACTTCAAGTGTAATGTTGCGATACCCGTTCTGGTCATTCTTGTGTTCATGTGTAACTGAATAGTTCCAACCCTGTTTAGCAAAATACTTCACATACATATCAAAAAGCATGCGAGAAAAATCCTCCGCATCGTCACCTCCCGCACCCGAAAGTATCGTCATAATCGCTGAACCACGGTCAAATCCACCAATACCCTCTTTCTTGTCTTTGAGATCCTGCAGTTCTTGTTCTTTTAATGCAATCTCAGAGTCAGTGTTTAAAATATTTTGATTTCTTTCGGCAATTTTTCTTTGCAGAGATAAGTTTAATGCTTCTTCGATGT
>DALYCO010000001.1:22299-25941 GCA_031973655.1 Minisyncoccota bacterium
ATCCTGCAGTTCTTTAATGAGTGCCTGTGCCTTGTTTTTATCAGCCCAAAAATCTCCTTGCCCCATGGCTTCTTCGATAGCGGCTATTCGTGCATCGATCTCATTCGTATCCATATAAAATTGAGTATAGCATACAGCAAAAACATGATAGAATTATGCTCATATGAAAGTTTCAGTCGTCATCCCCGCATATAACGAGGAAAAATGGATCGGTAAAACATTAGAAGCCGTAGCAAAACAGGACTATCCTGATTTTGAAATAATCGTCGTAGATAATGCTTCAGTAGACAAAACCAGCGAAGTAGTTGAGTCATACGCAAAAAATGACAGCCGTATTAAACTCGTACATCAACCAAAGAAAGGATTGCTCAATGCTCGCGAAGCGGGACGATTGGCAGCAACGGGAGAAATCATCGCCCAGCTTGATGCTGATTGCCTACCAAAGCCGAATTGGATTACAACTGCAGTTGGATATTTTACTCCTGAAATTGTCGTAGTAACTGGTCCGTATCATTTTTATGATGCGCATGGAATCGTCGGCTTTCTAATAAATTCCGGACAAAGCTTTCTCTACGAGCCAGCTGGCTATATCGCACAGAAATTGAACCGCGGAACATTAATGGTTGGCGGAAACTCATTTATCCGTGCAAGTGCACTTGAGAAAATTGGCGGATACGACACCTCAATTGATTTTTATAGCGAAGACACGGACACAGGCAGCAGATTATTCAAGATTGGCAAAGTAGTGTTCCGAAATGCAATTATGGTTGATTCTTCAGCTCGCAGATTTAATGCGTTTGGATTGCACAAGCTTAACAATCGATATATTAAAGCATTCCTAACCGTAATCGCTGGAAAAAAATTAAAAGACAATGTTGAGACCGAGCATCCTCGCTAGATGAGCCAAAGGTGAGAATTGAACTCACGACCTACCCCTTACGAAGGGGTTGCTCTACCAACTGAGCTACTTTGGCATACTATATTTACTGAGCCGTTGTCGGGGTTCGAACCCGAGACCTCCATATTACCAATATGGTGCTCTACCAGCTGAGCTACAACGGCGTATTTTTTGTAAACAAAAAATGAGTATTACTACTCATTCCTTGCAACTTGCTTATACTACCTAATTTTCAGAGGTTTTTCAATCTTTATGCGGTAATGGATGAAGATGTGCTGCTATTCCAATAGCAGCAGCGATGATGACAAGATTTTTTATGATGTACTGGCCTTCAAGCGAAGGAACCATGAAGGCATTCCATGTTTCTTGTGGCAAAAATACCATTGGCCCAAATGTAGTGATCATATGGACAAAGAGAAGTGGGATCACAATTCGCTCAAGCCCTTTGAAAATAAACATGAGACCAATAATACATTCGAAGACACCAAAACAAATCAAGAATGTTTCGAAGCTCATGAATGGAATTGTCTGCTCAAAGAGACGCTGAACCAGACCGCTTGCTGGCGACAACCCTAAAACCTTAAGGATACCGAACCAAAAAAATACTACGAATAATCCGAATCTTGCCGCCGGCATAGATACCCGTCGGAAGAAGTGAATAATGCTCGCATCAATTGTTTGTAGTGACATATATAAAGTATACACCTTTTACCCTACGTCATGCAAAAGCCCCTGAATAGAATTCAGGGGCTTTTGCTAATGCGCGACCTAGTGGACGCTGTTGGAACTAGAATAAGAGAATATAATGGCTATATTTACATACCAGATTTAAGGGAAAAGCTAACTAATCGCTAATTTGTTTTTTAATACCCCTAGAATTTGAGTAAACCCATCTTTTCCGCCAGACCATATTTGGGGCTCTTCGGTCATTGATTTTATAATATCTTCAGACTTCATCCATTTTATCTCTTGAACCTCACCATCATTAAATTTCAAAGTAGCTATATCTCCGTCAAACCTATAATAAAAAGAATGTGTAAACTCCCTATTGGGATAATGGTCCCTTTTATAGACCTCACCTTGAATCAAACTACCTTGTTCTAGTTCTAAGCCAACTTCTTCCATCAGCTCACTTTTTATTCCGTCTTCAATGCTTCCTCCACTTTTTATATGCCCACCAAAGCGAGTATCCCAACAATTAGGGTGTAAGTCTTTATTCTTTGCTCGTAAATGCACCAAAAAAGATACTTCATTATCAGTCATCTTGAAAAGATAAATATGCACTGTTCTGTGCCATAATCCTTGCGAATGAACTTCAGAGCGTAATCTTTTCTCACCAGTCAAAACATTATTTTCATCAACAATATCTAAGTATTCCATAAAATTATTTAATCATTTCTGTGACCATTGATAATACTTCTGGAAGTTCAGTAAATCCAGCTGAGCCATTAAGATGTTTGCCGTTCGGTATGAGTATCAATTTCCCATTCAGTTCTTTTGCTGTTTCCTCTGCATCTGATACGGGAACAAGAGGGTCGTTATCTCCGTGAACAACAGCCACCTTATCTACTTTGTTTTTCATTTTCATCCAATCAAAATCATTTGATAGAAAATCTCTTATCTTTTCGTTTGTATTTTGGTGACACGGAGCACTTACTATTACTATCCCCTTGAGATTAGCTGAGTTATATCTTTCAATGTATCTTAAAATAGTTGTGCCTCCAAGTGAATGTCCGATAAGATAAATATCGTCTGTTTTATTTCTATCAATATGGCGTTTTATTTCTCCAAGCCACTCGTCTAGTTTTGGAGCTTCTGGTGAAGGCATTGAAAGTGAGCAAGTATAAACATCTTGTTTTTCAAGCTCACGCATTAAATATGGTCTCCATCCTCCGTTTGGAGTTCCTTCAAATCCGTGGATAAGAAATATTTTTTTATTTGAAATATTTTCCATATTATTTAATCCAATCAATTTTGGTAATGGACCCGTTTGGGTAAATCTCTTTATCATAAAACAATTCTTCGGATATACCATCTTTTATGGTATCTAGCATTCTGCCAACGCCACCGTGACTAACCAACAAAATATTATCAGACAATTTGGATAATTCTTGAACACAAGAATAAACACGCTTTTGAAAATCTTTAGGGTCTTCTGCTTCTTTAGCATTAACTAAAATAGCAGAAGAAATTGTATGCCAAGGAGTGCCCGACAAACTACCCATATCATATTCATTAATACGATGGTCAATTATAATATCAGTTGTATCAAAACCTAATTCTTGAGCAATTATTTGAGCTGTTTCGTGTGCTCTTAAGGATGGAGAAGAAACGATTTTATGTATTTTTATACCCTCATCTTTTATTTTCTTTGCCGTATCTTTTGCTTGTTTTCTTCCCTCATCAACAAGTGGAGAGTTATCCTTTTGCCCAGCGAAAACACGCTTCACATTTGCCTCACTTAGACCGTGTCTTACGAAATAAATCATAAGAGCATTTTAGCATTTTTACTCAATATTTTCTACTTCGTTTTTTTATAGTTTTCTGGATGCTGTTTTTTATCTTGCTCTAACAGCCATTCAAAAGCTCCAAGTAAGTTGTGAGTGGCTTCCCACGCTTCTTGGTCAGAGTATTCAACACCATATTCTTTTTTGAACATTTGCTTAAAATTTTCAACAGTCTCGGGTGTAATATGGACCATATCTATTTCTTAAACAACCTTACCACCTCATCAAAGTTTTTAG
>DALYCO010000001.1:25951-27538 GCA_031973655.1 Minisyncoccota bacterium
GCTTTGTTTTTCTCGTATTCTTCTTGTTTTATATAAAGAGATTTATATACAATCCTAGTCTGCCTACTGTTTACATCCTCACACCACTTTTCTAGTCTTTCAAACTTTAGCTTATCGTCCTCTTCTTCCCGTCCCTTTGTTTCAATTATGTAAACTTCTTTGTCATTAACTTTCACAAAGAAATCTGGGTAATAAGTAGCGATAAACCCCTCGGCATTTTTATACTCAATACGGAGAGCGTTAGCTTCCTTGTTTTGAAAGTTTTTTGCAAAAGAAACTATGTCGTCACACTTCTCCAAGAAAGCAGAAAATTCAAGTTCAAAATTACTATCTCCAACTATCTTATTAAAGACAGATTTGTGAGGTATTAAGAAAGATTTATCATTAACAACGAAAGGTCTAGCTTCACTAACTTTTATAAAGTTCTTAATTTCAGTATCTCCCTTGTCTAGCACAGTAAGTTCATTTATACCTTTTTTGAAAACATCTTTTATTAATTTTACATATTCTGGCTCAGACAAATTCCTCAAAAGATTAAGGTCCGAAAGATTTACCTCGCCATCAAACATATAATTTTGAACAAAATCTTTTACCTTACCAAACAAAATATCATAACAACCAAACAATCTGAGTTCTCTCATTACCGCTTGAGTAAAGAACCCGATAACACTCTGGTGATTTGGCTCAATATCGCCCGTTAGAGTTGTAGTATGGTGAACTTTCTCGTCTACAACATCCTTGAACACAATCTCTCTTTTTTCTTGCTCAGAAAAAGTTTTGACTTTTACTTTATTATTGCCAAAACTAGAAACATCCAAACTAGCAAGATTTTTATATTCTCTTTGTATCCTAGGAGACATCACTGGTATTTCAATATCAAGTTTTTCAATATCTTTTTTAGGATTGTCTTTATCTACTTCAACCACCATTGGAGTAATAGGTTTGGACCCAGCACCCATAAGTCTTTTTTCCAACAAAACTCCTTCACCTTTAATTGATTCAACGAAATCCATAAAAGCGGGCGTCCCAATAACACTCACATATTCCTCAACATCATCTCTGCCGAAATACATTCTTCGTAATCCTCTACCAAGTGTCTGTTCTGGCAATATCTTTGAATCTGAAGCATAAGGACGAAGACCAACGATAGTCGTCACATTCTTCACATCCCAACCCTCCTTGAGCATCATAACGGAAATAATTACCTTGTAAGGACTATCCCAGCTGTCTATGTTGTTTGCTTGCTTTCTCAACAGTTCCAGCTCTTCTTTATTTTTACCAGAAATCGTCTCAGAAATTTCACCGCTTTTATTTGTGTGAATAGTTAGCACTGCATCTTTTAATTCGGCAAAACTTGTTTCTATATACTCAGCGACTTCATCGCAATTCTTTGTGTCATCTGTCATTATAAAAAGAATTGATTTTTTACCAGTCGGCTCAAGTGTCTTGTAAGTTTTCTTCCATTCCTCAATACCAAGGTTTATATAATCTCTGTATTTTTCACTAAATAAAGTGCTTTGATTTGGTTTTAATTTTCCTCTACTTGCCTCATCTGGGACCACTGGATTTTTTACAATTCTTTGATGG
>DALYCO010000001.1:27574-30317 GCA_031973655.1 Minisyncoccota bacterium
AGTCTGGACAAAGATTGAGCCGTCTTTCTTTTTAGGAGTTGCCGTCACATCTAATTGCAAAGAAAGATGTCCACCTTTTTGTTTTAATTTATTATCAATATCACGGATAGATTTTAGCCAAGCGTTCTCTTCGTGAATATGGTGAGCTTCATCATTTATAATAATCAACTCATCTATATCTCTAATAACCATACCTAAATCAACAGTAGAATCATTTGTTTTAGTCACTGGTCTTTCACCTAAGAAATATTCTGAAGTATCTTCATCTTCAAACGAAGCCTCTTCTACATTACCCTCAAAAACTCGGTGAATGTTTGTGAGAAAAATATTACCAGTGTTTGAAACACTCTTTAGTTCATCTTGTAAGTGTAAAGTAATCTGAAAATCATCTTGCCAGTTTTGTCCTTGATAACCATTATCTGGCAAAATAGGGTCCGTAAAGAATATCTTATTGCCCTCAAAGTCATTTCTTATTCTTTCAAAAACTATCACATTGGGAGTTATTAAAAGAAAGTTCTTTGCTAAGTCTGAATCTGGCTCGTATAAACGATGAAAATAAGCCCAAGCAACAATCAAACTCATTACTTTGGTCTTTCCCGCCCCAGTAGCCATTTTAATAACAAATCTGAGCCAATCTTCAGTAAACATCTGAGGGCTTAACACCCCAGTTGAGTTATATCGTATTAAATCATATTTATCTTTTACTTTTGCTACCTCGTAAAGCCAAACCACTGTTTCAAGTGCTTCTCTTTGAGCAAAGTAATATTGAAAGCTAAATGTAGAACCATCTTTATTAGGTAAAATATGCTCTTCATTAAACCACCAATTCAAAAGTGCTTTTGAAGTATCACTGGCACCTTCGTATTTTTTATCTCTCCATTCTTTTACTTTCTTTCTTAATTCAGCAACTAAGGGTGGTAGAAGTTTATCATATCCTTTCTCTCTTAAAATTTCGTCAGCTGGAAACCACCTAATACTAGGGTCAAGAATTTCGTATGGATTTTTAGGAAAATCTTTGTGTAATGCCATAAATTATTTTTTTAATTGCTTACAACTTTCTTCTATAATATCCGCCATTTTTTCTTCATCTGTTTCTTTATACTTAGATTCATCTTTTGAGATTAAATCGCTTATTTTTGTATAAGTCACGATTGTTGCTATCGCGAAAAGAACATATTTTATTATATTTCCAGAGATAAAACCGATTCCAGAAAAAGTGGATGTAAAAAAGATTGACCAGTAAAATAAAATTTCCATAACTGTTTGTAGTTTTGGCTTTCTTGCTTTATTAAAAATAGCGTCTTTGAAATGCTTAAGATAAATAATTAGGTCAGACTTATTTATAGAAAAATCTGGATTTGATTTATGAATCATCGTCAATCGCGAACTACTTGAAAAAGTGACATCATCAACTTTTTTATTTTCTTTGTTTTTTTGATTCACCATAAATTACTTAGACTCATTATTTGTTGGCAAAAAACCTAAAACTCCAAGAGAAAACTCTCTAACAAATCCGCAATTAGAACAGATAACTGGGACTGTAGGAATATTCTGTCCACCCATCACTCTTGAAGAAAGATTATTTTGTAAATCGTGAGCAAAAAAACCACCACCAAGCACCATATTTTTATTCTCACAAATGGGGCAAGTTAGGTCTTTTGCTTTTTCTCTAATTTTTGAAATTATTTCATCCTTTTTGTTTTCAAAATTTGTATCCATATATTTTATATTTTTACCTCTATTACTCTTGTAGTATCATTACCAAAAATATCTACGACCTTTACTGCTATTTTATAAGTTCCTTTTGGCAATTCTTTTGAAGCAGAAGTAAGTTCAAGGTTTCTGTTTTTCTTAGTTCGGAAACTCTGCCATTCATTATCAAAAATATAACCACCAGTCCAACTTTCTTCTTCTTTTCCATCCTCATCAACAACCTTTATAATTTCTTTTCTATCTTGAAAATCATAATCAACCGCCCAATAATCAATCCAATCACTCCATTTCTTTGTGAGAATTTCTCTTGAAACTATTTCAGTATGCTTATCTTTGCTGACCTTAATAACTTGTCCGTTTTCAATAACCACTTTTGAACTACCAGCCTTTAATTCTTCTTCTATTTCACCAGTATTATCTTGATTATAAAAAACAGAAAAATCAGTGAGTTCTATTGATAGCTCTTTATTGTTTCCCTTGCCTTTAATAACTGGCTTAATCTCAATAAAAGCAACATCGTAAAATTTTACTTGTCCCTTTTCAACAGCCTTTCGGTCAAACACTTCTCTTGGAATAATCTTGAAAGTAATATCTACACCCTCATCTTTATATTCTTGAAAATCCAACCCCATTTCAAAATCAAAACCAAGAATATCTATTTTAGTTATTCCTTTTTCTTTACATTCTTTGACTATATCTTTTACTAACATTGAGGAAACTGGAGTGCTTATCGGACCAACAGCAACCAGACGGTCTCTTTTCTTACCAACAATATTTATAAATGATGAAACTGGCTCTGCTTTATAGGCTGAAATAATTAATTTAATAAATTCTTTTTCTTTTCTTTCAGCTTGTTTTTCTTTTTGTTCAGCCCTCAAATCGTCATTGGTTTTCAAATAATTATCTCTTTCATATTTACCAACATTTAATATTTCAAAAGCTCTGAAGTTTTCACCTTCTTTTTTAAGTAATCGTTGAACACCTATTAATCTTTTTCTTGATGTATGAACAGCAAATTTACCTAAATCAG
>DALYCO010000002.1:0-3127 GCA_031973655.1 Minisyncoccota bacterium
GGCCAATCTTCAGACCATTTTCCTATATGTTTTTTCATTTGTAGCCCTGTTCGTGCAGGTCTTTTTATTGATTTCCGCGTTTAAAAAACGTAAACAGGTACTCGCTGGGACAGTTTTAGACGAAAATATTGAATGGCCAGGAGTGACCGTTATTGTCCCATGTTGGAACGAAGAACGAACAGTGGTTAAAACCGTTGATTCTTTGTTAGCTCTTGATTATCCACTCGATAAATTATTTATAAAAGTGGTGAATGATGGAAGCACGGATTCTACTTGGGAAAAAATGCAGCAATTCGCCGGCATGAAAAATATCGAGCTCATCAACAAAGAAAATGGCGGCAAGCATACTGCGATGAATAAGGCGATTGAAATGACAACGACAGAATTTGTTGGTTGTTTGGATGCCGATGCATTTGCAGAACCGAACGCACTTAAAAAAATCATTACTCATTTCTTGAATGATCCACAAGCAATGGCGGTTTCTCCTTCCATTCTTGCGTACAATCCAAAAGGATTTTTTCAGAAAGCGCAGCAGGTTGAATACGATATGGCTGTGTTTACAAAAAAAGTATTAGGTGTTCTCGAAGGTATTCACGTTACACCTGGCCCATTTTCAATTTATCGTAAACGAGTATTTGAATTAAAGCATTATTTGATGAACTTGGATTGTACCGTAAAGCCCACAGTGCCGAAGATATGGAAATTGCATACCGTATGCAGGTAAACGGCTACAAGATCGTCCAATGCCATGATGCGTATGTCTATACAGTCACTCCTAATTCGTTTATAAAGCTCTATAAGCAGCGTATACGCTGGATGTACGGCTTTATTAACAATTCCGTTGATTACCGTGGATACATCTTGAAACCGAAGCATGGCATGTTTTCGATGTTCACAATTCCTACCGCCACTGTTGCTTTGTTTGGTACGATGATTATGTCACTTTTTGCGTTCTCTGGACTTATTGTCAGTATCTATAATCTTATTCAAAAATTAGTGGTTACCAATTTCCACCTGAGTGCTCCAAGCCTCTCTCACTTTAGTTTCTTTTACTTTGATATTCGACCGCTAACATTAGTGATGATCATCTTGTATGGTATGCTTTTGACTATGGTATTGGTTGGACAGAAAATGCGTGACAAGAAGCCATTACCAAGCATGTCGATTATTTATTTTATTATTGTTTTTGCCGTCATGAGCCCGTTGTGGCTTTTGAAGGCAATGTATAACACCGTCGCCTCAAAGGAGACCGCATGGCGATAAATTTTTTATGAATACACATCAACACGAAAACATATCATTTGATTGGAAGACTGCGTTTATCGCACTTCTTGTTACTGTCGGTATCTTTATTACGGTGGTTTTAATCTCACGAATGATTACGAGCCAAAAGCTCACTAACATTCGTGATGCCCAGGATTCAATTGCACTCGATATCATGTCATCGGAAACGGAATTTTCGTTGCTTTCTGAATTGTCATGCAAGAATGTCAGCACTAACACACTTACGCAGCAGTTGAATGAAATGGCTGAAAAGATAACGTATAGCGAAAACAATATCGGCAAGAGTGAAGATGTTCTGAAGCTTAAAAAATATTACACACTTCTTGAAATTAAGGACTTTATTTTGACCCAGAAGATTGGTGAACGCTGTGGCACAAAGATTACTTCGATTTTGTATGTCTACACTACTGCAGCAAACTGTAGTGAATGTACCAAGCAGGGCTATGTGCTCACTGCGCTCCGTGAGAAGTATCCAGACCTCCGTGTGTACTCTTTTGATTACAACGTAGACCTTTCCGCCCTCCATGCGCTCCTATCGACGTATAACGTCAAAGACACGGCTCTCCCAGCTATTATCGTAGGAGGAAACATGCATACAGGTTTTCAGGCACTTGAGGATATCGAGAAATTGATTCCTGCTGAAGTGAAGGCTCTTGAGGCGAAAGAGAAAGCTGCGGCAAAGGCAGCTTTAGAAATAAAGAAAGAAGCTGGAGAATAATAGTTGAAAATAAAAAATAAAAGCGGAAGATGTTTACATCTTCCGCTTTTATTTTTTAGTGAGCCGCTTCCCAGACTCGAACTGGGGACCTTCAATTTACAAAATTGTTGCTCTACCAACTGAGCTAAAGCGGCATGTGCTCCACGGGGAGCTGTTGGTCGCACTGATTACTCTGCTTTTTTCGTAACACGTTTCTTCTTGGTGATCTTTTCCTTGTATTCGCCGATCGTATTCAAGAATGATCCTTCCGAACTTGCTTCCTCTCTAAGCTTTCGCTCGTGTTGGGCTGCTTTCCGGTGGACGCCAGATACTATAGCATCTAATTTCATTTTTACAAAGTACCCAATCTTTATCGAGAACTTGAGGGCGTACAGAACCGTTTTTCGGGTACGCGCCTCAAGCCAAGAATAAAGAGAATTTTTGTACGTTGTAACGTTCGTTCGTGATAGGGGATTTTCAATTTCCGGGTCATATTCGAGCGCTGAAACCTTTCCAGACTGGATAAGATATGTCTGTGCAATGACCAACCCGACGAGGGTTGCTAGCGAAAGTATGAAGAGGATGAAAATTACTATCATAGAATGGTTACTCTAGATTATTTGATGCTTACGCGAGTGTAATTATCGAGAGTTGCTTTTCCTTGTTCGAGAAGTTTTGCAATCGTGAGATCAGGATTCTTAAAGAATGGCTGATCCATGAGTGTAAGGTCCTTGAAGTATGCGTTCACTTTACCTTCAAGCATCTTTGCTTTGATATCTTCAGGCTTGCCTGAGTTATCAACTTCTTCTTTGAACAATTCCTTTGCCTTTTCAATCATATCAGCTGGGATGTCTTCTCGTGTAGTGTATTCAGGACGCATAGCAGTGATCTGCATTGCGATGTCTTTTGCAAGAGTCTCGTCTCCGCCCTTGAGGGATACGATAGCGCCGCTTTTACCGTCATGAATATATGATCCAAGAACTTCGCCAGTGATTTCGAATGCCTTTCCGAGCTGGATGTTTTCACCAACTTTCTGAACGACAGGGGAGATCATATCAGGAGCCGCAGCCTGCATTGCTTCAATGCCGTCAGTTGCTGCTTTCTGAGCGAGTGATTTTGCGAGGTTTACAAAGTCTTCATTTTTTG
>DALYCO010000002.1:3137-10757 GCA_031973655.1 Minisyncoccota bacterium
GTCTCACAGAGAACTTCAACAACAACTGCTTTGTTGCCATTTCGTTCTACGGTGATAACACCTTCTGAAACTTCGCGGTCAGATTTCTTTGCTGCGATTTCGCTTGATTTCTTTTTCAAGATCATCAAAGCTTTTTCCATGTCGCCACCAGCTTCTTCCAAAGCCTTTTTACACTGCATGATTGAGACACCAGTCTGGTCTCGCAATTCCTTGATTTGTTCGGTTGTGATTGCCATATAGTTTAGTTGAAGTTAAAAAGAACTAATTGATAAACGCACCGTGGACATTATGAGTTTGAAACGCCGCTTCGGTATGCTGTAACAATAGCTTCAGTGATGTAAGCGATGCTTGAAAGTGAACCGTCATTTCCGATGATAGGGAATTCAATACCCTTGATGTTCGTGTCAGTGTTTGCGAGAGCGATAACTGGTACTCCGAGCTTGTGAGCTTCAGTGACTGCAATGTGTTCGCGCTTTGGGTCAACTACGAATACTGCATCTGGCTTTCCTTTCATTTCAACGAGACCTGAAAAGAGCTTGTGCATCTTTGCGATTTCTTCGTCGATGAGGAGGCGTTCCTTTTTAGTGTACTTATCAAGTTCTCCTGCTTCTTTCTTTGCTTTGAGATCAACGAGGCGAGCGATTCGCTTCTTGATTTCAGGCCAGTTTGTAAGAACTCCACCAACCCATCGTTCAACGATGAATGGCTGAGCGATCTTTTCTGCACCTGCCTTTACGTTTTCTTTTGCTTCAGGCTTTACTCCGACAAAAAGAACAACCTTGCCTTTTGAAGCAAGTTCTTTGACGAATGCTGATGCTGTTTCGATCTGGAGCGCTGTGTGCTCGATATCGATAATGTCTACTTTGTTCTTAGTAGTGTAGACGAACTTTGCTGTCGACGGATGACGACGAGTCTTTGAGTATCCGTAGTGTGATCCTGCCTTGAACAAGGCTTCGATCAGAGTCTGATTTGACATACTATCTGTTCTCTCCAGCGGGGAATTGACCCTGCTGGTTAATTAATAATGAACTCAGGGTAAATACAGTGAGTTCTATTTCCGTTTTTACGCATTTCAGCGGATTTACAAAGGGTTTCGCGATATGAAATCCCTTCACGGAGATGTCGCTACTATAGCCTAAAATGCGCAAAAAGGCAAGCCCTGTAAGGGTATTCTTTGACTTTATGGATAAATAAGGTTATAATGAAGCCCAATCTCTTTTAAACCCGTTTTTTGCAACATCCAACAACAAAAAACACCAAAACCATTTTTAAGCACTATGAACATTCTTTTATTAGTACTCGCCCTGATTGGCTTATTTGCCATTATTGACCCAAAAAGCTTTGGACTATTGATCATTGGATTTTTTATGATTATAGTCCAAGTGTTTCTGACCATTTTAGTACTTCCACACAAACCGAGTCTGGTTACGACTCCTTGCGTGAAAATATTAGTATTTGTCACTTCACCCGTGGTTGCGCTCTGGGAATATCGGCAGCTCGCCTTTAACACCGTACGCATAGCATCCATGGTTAGCCTTATCTCTCTTAATTTTATCACGTGATTCGTCACGTACTTTTATCGTTATCCCTATTGTTTGTTCTTAAAATCATAGATCCGCCTACTTTATTGTTGGGCGGATTTTTTTATGCCTGTTGGAAAAAAGTGAGAGTGGTATACTTAACGTATGAATAATAAATACGAAAAAATTATTGGATGGCTTGCGGGATTGATCGTGCTTGGCATCTTGCTTTGGGGATTTATGTCGTCAATGGAAAATAAGGCACCAGTTGTTCCCGAACCGGAGCCGGTTCAAGCGACTCCGCAAATTCAGACACTGGAAAAATATTTGAATGCGCCAAGATTTACGGGAAATGATATTTTTAATTGGAAAGAGTATGAAAATCAAAAATTCTCAATTCAGTATCCAAATGATTTTATTCTAAATGCAAACTATAAAAATCAAACAGGCGCACCTGGCCAAGAGATACTTGGTGTTTCCTTTACAATTCCTGCTTCCATGGCGGCCGGCACCAACCTCAGTAAAGACACTTTGATAAGTGTTGAGGAACATCCAGAATCTACACGATGTGAAGCAAGAGACTATGTATATACGCAGTTGGCTCCTTCTCAGGCTGGTACTGTTGTGGTTGGCGATGCTACGTACACTGTTGCTGAAACTGATGACGCGGCCGCAGGTAACCGCTATCACGAAACTATTCTGGCGGTTCCGGGCACTCCTTGTCGTACAATCCGTCTGTTTGTTCACAGCACCAACATCGACAACTATGATCCTGGTACAGTGAAAGAATTCAATCGCGAAGCGTTGCTTTCAATCTTCGCTACGATGGCCGCTTCATACGACGCAAAATAGGGATTCTTCGCTTTTGAGTTTTTCTGCTACTATGCAGGTATGAAGATTACCTCAGCAGCATTTATCAAAGGAGTAACCCATGTTCCGGGGATGATTCCACCAAAGCTTCCACATGTGGCTTTTATTGGGCGTTCCAACGTTGGGAAATCAAGCACGATCAATGTCATTACGAAAGTGAATGGATTGGCAAAGACCAGTTCCTTTCCAGGAAAGACAACTGAGATCAACATATTTCTGATCAATGAAAAATTTTACCTTATAGACTTGCCAGGATACGGATTTGCTCGAATGTCTCTTGAAGAGCGAGCAAAGCTCCAGAATTTGATTAATAGTTATTTGTTTAATTCATCATACGAGCAATCACGCGTGGTCATGATCATCGATGCCGTTGTTGGTCCGACTGCTGACGATATGGAAATGCTTCAAGCGCTTGAACAGCATGGAAAACAAATTGTTGTTGCAGCAAACAAGATAGACAAGATTAAGTCTTCGGAATATCACAAGCAGATGAAGAAGATTCATGACAAGATTGGGCGGTATTTGGTTGTTCCATATTCCACTAAGACGAAGAAAGGACTAGGTGAATTAATCGATGCAATCGTAGGCTAAGGGGGAAACTTTGGTTTACTCATTCACTTTTGCGTATTTAGTGCTATAATCCATTTGTTACCAGATAATCATACATTTGCCCATGCCTTCGGGTGGCGGCAGAAAAACATTTATGGCAGAAAAAAAGGCAGCGGCTCCAAAGAAAGTAAATTCAGCTTTCATGAAGCCTATGAAATTGAGCGGAGAATTGGAAGCAGTCGTGGGAAAGGGTCCTATGCCTCGTTCAGAAGTTGTTAAGGCTCTCTGGGTCTACATCAAGAAGAACAACCTTCAGAACCCAAAGAATAAGCGCAACATTGTTGCAGACGCAAACTTGAAAGCGGTATTCGGAGGTAAGGCTGAAGTAAGCATGTTCGAAATGACAAAGCTCGTTTCAAAGCATCTTTCATAATTTAGTTTATCTACAAACCAGCGCGACGCCTTCGGCGTCGCGCTGGTTTTACTTTTTGGTGTTATACTTTATTCATGAAAGCAAAACCATCAATCAAAGCAAAAATTAAAAGTCCCGAGCCGAAGCCGGAGAAAGGATTTCCTTCTCGCGAAAAGAAAGATTTTAATTTGAAGCATCCACCAGCACTTCGCCCGAAAGGAAAGCGCGCTAAATAATTTTTATATTGATATGGACGATATTGTTTCAATTCTCAAGCATGACGGCGTCGGTGTTATTCCGACTGATACGCTCTACGGCATTATCGGAGGCGCATTTTCAAAGCGGGCAGTAGAACGCATATATGAAATCAAAGGACGGGATGAAGGGAAGCCGTTCATTATTTTGATTTCGTCACTTTCAGATCTTAAAAAATTCGGCATTGAACTCGGCGCTCAGCAAAAGAAATTTTTGAAGGCAGTCTGGCCTGGACCTGTTTCTGTAATTCTTCCATGTGCTCAAAAATCTTTTTCATACTTACATCGTGGACAGAAGTCACTGGCATTTCGTATGCCTAAAAATGCTCTTCTTGAAAAGCTACTGAAAAAAACCGGTCCGCTTGTTGCACCATCTGCAAATCCTCAAAGTAAAAAACCTGCTGAAACAATTCATGATGCGCAAAAGTATTTTGGCGAAGCGGTAGATTTTTACTCTGGTTCTGTCGTAAAAAAGGGAAATCCATCAACAATTATTTCATTCCATAATGGAAAATTAGAGATACTTCGCGAGGGTGCAAAGAAAATTCCAAAGGGTTTACTGAAGCAATAGGAGTGGTATACTGGCAAAAAATCCAACTCTATGAAAACATATGACCTATCTCCGACCTGGGTTGCACCCATTGTTTCTCTTGTAATTACCGGATTACTAATTTACATTGCTTTTGTATTTTTGTCTCTCCCGGCTGCACTACTTGGTGTACTTTTTTTTGTTTGCTGGATGGTAGTTGGTAGTTTGTTATTTCGGATACTTGAGGGCAGGCGTGCTGCAAGGTATAGAAGGGAATATTATTCTACCGAAATAACACCTCCGGTAGTTGTAACTACTACAGACAAAACTACTACACTTACAACAAAAACTCATATCTACCAAGATGGAATAACACGCAACGATTTCGGTATTCCATTAGGGGAAAACACCACTCAAACAACTCACCACAGCTTTCCACAACCACTTTCTTTTTATACAGGAACTCCACCTTTCTGTAGTGAAGGCCTTGGAGAAGATTTTAGTTAAGATTAGAACAAATTTATTTTTTAAATATAAAAATAGCATCTACTTTTTTAGGTAGATGCTATTTCTTTTTCTCCGTAGTTTTTTCGTTATGCTTTTTAAGCTTGCCGATTTCATTCAAGAGAGCTTCAAGATTTTTTTCAATTCGTTCGTATCGTTCTTCATCTCCCTCGTCTTCTCCAACATCTTCACCAATTTCTTCCACGTTTTCTTGAATCTCCTCGACGTCTTCTTGAATTTCGTCTACATCTTCTCCGATTTCCTCAACGTCTTCCTGAATTTCTTCAACGTCCTCTTGAATCTCGTCAACATCTTTTTCGATTTTTTCAACGTCTTCTTGAATTTCGTCGATATCTTCCTGAATCTCATCGATATCTTTTGACACAGCATGCAGTCGGCGGGTTTGGCGATTGACTGACATCTGAATGAATATTGAAAGGTAAATTGCTTCAAGGGAAACAATAGTAGTGAGCACCAATAGGACTTTATCGAAGCCGACGCCGAGCAGTACCAATATAAAAGCAGCCGCGAATAGAATCGTGTGCACGATGAGAGACTGAATTGAACCAACCCAGCGTGTCGCGTGAATTGAAAATCTCTCAAGTGGTGAAAGTTGTTGCATTGGATTATTTTTTTCCATGGTTGAGTCTCGCATGTGTGTGGTGTATGATGAGATCATATCACTAACCCATCTATTTTATATGAATGAATCACAAACTCCAAATCTGCACGCAGCGAAAACTACACGAATCGTAAAATGGGCGCTCATTGTCGCAATTGTTGTCGTGTTAAATTTATTTTTTAACTATGCAATTTCACTAGTATACAAACAGCCAGCATTTGAAAAATTTTGTTCAATGGAATTAACCTCAAAAACATACACAGATAAGGTTATGTGTACTGAAGCGGGAGGGCAGTGGACGGAAAATACCTATCCAGTAACTGTAGAGGACAGCAAAATAGACAATCCAGTAAAAGTTGCTGGATACTGTAATGCTACATATACCTGTAATCAGAAATACATGGATGCTGAAAGCGTCTACAATCGAAATGTCTTTATCGTTCTCGTCATTCTCGGAATTCTTTCTCTGGTATTCGGTACATATATGACTAACTATTCAAGTGTAGTATCTCTCGGATTTTCGCTTGGAGGTGTTATCTCACTGGTTATTGGAGCTATGCGTTACTGGAGCAACATGCAGGATGTACTTCGCGTCGTTGTGCTCGCTTGTGCACTTGCGGCTCTCGTTTGGATCGGTATTCGCAAAATTAAAGACTAACACTATCGAGTTGCGTTATGAGTATGGAAGGACCGATTAATAGCGGTGATATAAACCAAAAGAAAGATCGGCTTCCGTATCCATGGAATCAAGAACTGGATCATGGAGCTTTTGAGCGCGCGAAATTGAAAAATGAATTTCTTTCCCCATTTAATGACGAGGAGGTGATCGCCGGATTCAATCAGCCATTGCGGGAAATGGAAAATCCGGATGCAGAGATAGGCAAGCAGCGAATGGATGAAATATACCAGAGAGTATATGGCGATCTTGTATACCAGATACTTAAAGTCAACGAAAAAAAATCTCAGAGTATGGATCTATTTTTCGATCTTTCAAAAGAGAATGGATCAGTAAAGAGTGAACTCATTTTTCGTTCATTAAGTTCGCCCATAGGTAATGGGTTTAATCTTGCTCATCGAATAATCAAAACTCAACAAGAGGGAATTGGTGGATCTTCATTTCTTAAAAAGGCTGAAGAATATCTGGCTATCCTTAAAAAGAATAATCTTATCGAATGTAATTGGATTGCCGTTGAATCAGCACAGCCAAATGTGACAGAATTTTTCCTGAAAAATGGTTACCACATTCTAACTGACGGAAATAGTACGTATGAAAGACATCTTTCAAACCCTGAGGATTTTGAGATGATTGATATTGATTTTATTGACAACCCCGTCGATCGAGATCCAACACCTGTTCTGAAAGAAGCTTTTGATAATCCTGAATTTATGAATTATTTCGTAAATGATAATGGAAAACAAAAATTCAAAATTGATTTTCATGAAATGAAAAAATTTGAAAAATATTTTCCAAAGGTAATTCTTGGTAAAGACATGTAAAAAGCCTGATGCCTATAGGCATCAGGCTTTTGCATAAAACTAGGCCGGCGGGTATACTTTGACCTATATATGAAGAAACCTAAAGGCCCACAGCCATATGACCATACGTCGATAGAAAAGAACTGGCAAAAGAAATGGCAGACTGAAAAGACGTATAAAACCGAGGCAAATTCCAAAAAGAAAAAGATGTATGTCTTGGACATGTTTCCGTATCCTTCCGGAGCTGGTCTTCATGTCGGACATCCTCGTGGTTATATTGGTTCCGACGTCTATGCACGCATGAAGCGCATGCAGGGTTTTAACGTGCTTCATCCTATGGGATATGATGCGTTCGGACTTCCTGCTGAACAGTATGCGATTGCAAATAAAGTTCATCCACGAAAAGCAGTGGATGCAAATGTGAAGACATTTGAAAAACAGATGTCTATCATCGGCCTTTCGTATGACTGGTCACGTAAAGTAAATACGACTGACCCCGAATACTATAAATGGACTCAGTGGATATTCCTCCAGATTTATAATGCTTGGTACGACAACACCAAACAGAAAGCTCGACCAATTTCAGAGCTCATTTCAATATTTGAGAAAAAAGGAAATGCAGGCGTTGATGCTGCATGCGATGCGAAAATGACATCGGTTTTTTCAGCGAAAGAATGGAAGTCTTTTTCCGCGCTTCAGAAAAATAATATTTTGATGCAATACCGATTGAGCTATGAAGGTTATAGTGAAGTGAATTGGTGTCCAGAAATGGGAACAGTTTTGGCGAACGACGAAATCGTTGATGGACCGAACGGTCCGGTTTCAGAGCGTGGCGGATATCCTGTTGTGAAGAAAAGCATGCGCCAGTGGTTCATGCGAATTAC
>DALYCO010000002.1:10767-14034 GCA_031973655.1 Minisyncoccota bacterium
TGCTCCAAGACTTAGACGGTCTTGATTGGAGCGAGCATCTCAAGGAAATTCAGCGTAACTGGATCGGCCGAAGCGAAGGTTCACTTATTCCATTCCAGATCAAGGCAGACAAAAATCATCCAAAGCAAATTCTCGTCGGCACTCGAAACGAAGCAAAAGTGAAGATGCTCCGAGAATGTTTTCCAAAAGATTCAGGTATTGAACTCATTAGTTTGAATGATATTCCGCCAGTAGACGATTCGCATTTGATTGAAGGCCAAGACTTCTTGGAAAATGCAAAAATGAAGTCTGAATTTTATTTCAAGAAAACAGGCATCCCAACACTTTCAACTGACAATGTGTTTTGGGTAGAAAAGTGGCCGAAGGACAACCAGATTGTTATTCATATGCGCAAAGAAGCCGGCAATGGAAACGATAAGACGAGCGACGAAGATGTCATCGCATTTTTCCAGAAATGGCTCAAGAAAGTCGGCGATTCAAAAGCACGATTTATTTTCGGCCTTGCGTATACCGATGAAAATGGAACAAAAACCACTTCATCTGCTCAGCGAGAATACAAATTCCAATCAAAACGAATCAAGGGAAGTTTCTGGCAGGGATACCCAACTGAATGTCTCCTTGTTGATGCTGAGACTGGTGTTTGCAAAGGCAATCAGACTGTTTTCGAGCGTTACAATGTGTTCATGTCATGCTTGAAAAACGAAGTGCTTCCATGGATCAAGCTTTCGGAATCAATCGATGTATTCACAACTCGTGCAGACACCTTGTTTGGCGTGACATACGTCAGCATCGCTCCTGAAAGCGAATTGGTTTCAAAATTACAGCCGCATGTATTGAACTGGAAAGAAGTAGAAAAATATATCGAAGATGTTGCAAAGAAAACCCCTGAAGAACGCACTAATGCAGAAAAAGAAAAAACTGGTGTGCGATTGCTTGGCGTTTTTGCAGTCAATCCTGCGAATGGAGAAAAAGTCCCAGTATGGGTTGCTGATTACGTACTTGCTGGGTATGGAACTGGAGCAGTCATGGCAGTACCTGCGCATGATGAGCGCGATTACGCATTTGCAAAGAAATTTAATTTGCCAGTAAAGGCTGTGGTGGAAGAAAAATTCTGGGAAGATCGTGGTGGTGAAGATGGTATTCGACCAAACGAGCCGTTTATCAAGCGCACTGCAGCAGCGGCAATTATTCGAAATCCGAAAGACAATACATATCTCACAACCGACTGGAAAAATTTCGTCATGCATGGATTGGTGACTGGAGGAGTGGAAGACGGTGAAGATCTTGTTGAAGCAGCAAAGCGAGAGATTCAGGAAGAAACAGGATATAAAAATCTTAAGCTAGTTAGAAATCCAAACATTGTTCTTAATAGCTTCTTTTACCATCGTGTTAAAAAGCAGAACCGCCATGCGAAATTCTGCTTCTTGGTATTTGATCTCGTTGATGAGTCGCGTGATCCAATAGATGAAAAAGAAGCGGCAATTCATAATGTTGTCTGGAAAACTCTTCCTGAACTGGAAAAGAATTACTTTACTGTTATTGAAGGAATTCGCGCACTCGATCTCATAAAAAATCCCGATTATATATTCACCAATGACGGCTTGCTTGTCGATTCAGGAAAATTTGATGGATTGAATTCAGATGAGGCTCGCGTGAAAATTACTGAAGCGGTCGGAGGAAAGCTTGTCACAAAATTTAAAATGCGTGATGCGATTTTCGCTCGTCAACGATACTGGGGTGAACCAATTCCGCTTAAGCGTGGCGAAGATGGAATCACAGTACCGCTCAAAGAAAAAGAACTTCCATTGAAACTTCCAAATGTCACTTCATATGAACCGTCAGGGAATGGTGAAAGCCCACTTGCTGGAGTAAAAGCTTGGGTGAAAGGAGGATACGAAACAAATACAATGCCTGGATGGGCTGGTTCATCGTGGTACTTCCTACGCTATACTGATCCAAATAATAAATCCGCATTCGCATCAAAAAAATCCGTTGACTATTGGTTTGGCAAAAAAGATGGAGGTGTTGATATGTATGTCGGTGGCGCTGAACATGCAACGGGACACCTTCTGTATTCTCGTTTCTGGCATAAATTCCTTTTTGATATGGGATATGTTCCTTCAAAAGAACCATTCAAGGCTTTGCGAAACCAAGGAATGATCGGTGGCGCAGACGGCCGTAAAATGTCCAAGCGATGGGGGAATGTGGTGAATCCTGATGACGTTATTAAGACATATGGAGCAGACTCGCTTCGTGTCTTCGAAATGTTCCTCGGTCCATTTGATTCTCATTTGCCATGGTCAACTGAAGGTATTATCGGTTCACGAAGATTTATCGAAAAAGTATGGCGACTGCAATACAAAGTTTCTGAAAAAGGAAAGACTTCTGAAGAAGCAGAAAAAGTCTTGCACAAGACGATCAAAAAAGTCGGCGATGATATCGCAGGATTTAATTTCAACACAGCAATTTCAGCAATGATGATTTGCGTCAATGAGATGGAAAAGTCGGAAACAATTGCTCTGAAAGATTTCAAGATGTTCCTACAGATACTTGCGCCATTTGCATCTCATGTTACTGAAGATTTATGGCGTACATTCGGAGAACGAAAAAGCATCCATATTTCAGGATGGCCAAAATTTGATCCGAAAAAACTTGTGAGCGATACAGTAAAGATTGTCGTACAGATTAACGGAAAAATCCGCGGGGAGTTTACTATTGCGAAGGATCTCACTGAAGAGCAAGTTAAGATGTTTGTTCTTAATGAGAAAGTAATTATCCCTTGGATCGAAAACAAAGAAATCAAGCGATTTATCTACGTTCCAGGCCGACTTGTGAATATCGTAGTGTAGGCGAGGCGTTGTTTTTAGGATATACTGAAGGGGTTATTATCTAACCTCACGCCTTTTTTATTTATGCAAGAATCACCAAAAGCAGCATTATTTGATCGCATCGCCTCAAACGTACTTCTCGTGGTATTAATGCTTACCCCTGTCTTCTTTATTCCATTTTTAGGTTTTGGAGTTGAAGTAAGTAAAATTTACTTTATTGGTCTTGGAGTAGTCGTTGCTTTTGTTGCATGGATTATTGCGCGCATGACTGAGGGTAGCATCACATTTCCCAAGACACCGATCGTTGCGATTGCGGCGTTGCTCCCGCTGGTTTTCCTACTCAGTGCTTTTTTCTCACCAGCTTGGCGTGTGTCGCTCGGCGGTCTTTTTGTAAGTTCTGGTACCGTTGTTGGAATGACGATCTTGGTATTGGTGTTCC
>DALYCO010000002.1:14044-23072 GCA_031973655.1 Minisyncoccota bacterium
TTTTATTTGAATACAGAACGAAGAATACATTCTCTATTTAAAGCTATGTTGGTGGTCACATCGGTCATTACATTGTTCCAGATCATGTATCTTCTTGTCGGAGCAAAATATTTGAACCTTGGTACTTTCTACACCAGCCTTTCCAATGTCGTTGGTAAGTGGAATGATTTGGCGATCTGGTATGGCTTGGTTCTCGTAGTATTGATGCTTGCATTCCAATTTATGGATCTCAGCCGCCGAACAAAAATAATTTCATATGTAGTTGGCGGATTTTCTCTTTTGTTCTTGATTGTAATAAACTTTTCACTACTTTGGGCTGTAATTGGTTTTATTGCTCTCGTTATTTTTGTTTACACGTTGATAGTTTTGAGAGGGGAAGAAAACCACACTCGGTTTCCGGTGATTCCTTGCGTGCTTTTAATTTTCTCTCTATTTTTCTTCCTCGCGCAGCCGATCATTGGAGGTTTTGTCGGACAAAATACTGGGTTAGTTCAAAATGAAATTCGCCCATCACTCGCGTCTACTGGTCATGTTGTATGGGAAACTATAAAGAATCATCCGGTAGTTGGAGTAGGACCTGACCGATTCGCAAATGCATGGTACTCATACCAGCCAAAATCAATTATTACAACTCAGTTTTGGAATATGGAATTTAAGGCAGGCTCAGGATTTATTCCAACGTTGTTAGTTACAACTGGTATTCTAGGCGGTATTACACTACTCGCGTTTCTTGTCTTGTATATGATTGCCGGTATGTTTCAGACGTTGAGAAAATTTACTGACAGCAAAGCCCATTTCTATCTCGTTAGTTCGTTTACCGTTTCTCTTTTCTTGTGGATTTTGGCATTCATGTATACCCCAGGCATAGTCGCGCTGACGTTTGCTTTTGCATCCTCTGGCGTCTTTGTAGGAGTATTAAATGCAAGCGGTCGCATTCCGTCACGACAAATTCGTTTCTTAAAGGACCCTCGACAGAGTTTCTTCGCAATTCTCTTATTGGTAGTATTGCTTCTTGGTTCTCTGTATACATTGTTTACCGGTGGAGAAAAGTTTGTTTCGCTCGCACTGTATTCTCGTGCACAAGTTCTCGCTTCAAATAATAATGTTGCTGGTGCTGCAAATCTTACTGCAAAGGCGATCGCGCTTTCTCCTGCGGATTTATATTTCCGAGCAAACACATCTTTGGCGCTAACTCAGATTAATACACTGCTTAAAAATACAAGTCTCTCACAGGATATTTTAAAATCTGAATTCCAGAATTCATTCACCAGTGGAGAAACAAGTGCCCGACAAGCATTGGCATACGACAGTACAAATCCTGAAAACTGGATTAACCTCGCTCTCTTGTATCAGAACATGATTCCTCTTCAAATCGAAGGTGCATACACCAATGCAAAAGCAGCACTCGAACAAGCAGGGAAGATCTCTCCAAATAATCCTGATATTGATCTCTTGAAAGCAAAACTTGAAGTTGCGAATAAAAATAATCCTGGTGCAATGACCATAGTTAAAGCTGCTCTTGAGAAAAAGCCTAATTTCATTGATGGTATATTCTTCTTGGCAGAACTCGAAGTAGCTGATGGTGATAGTGCAACCGCTATCGCACAGCTCGAGAAAGTAGCACTTGCTGATTCACGAAACTATGCAGTATTCCTCAAATTGGGAGTTTTTAAGTATGACGCAGGTGATTATGCTGGTGCAGTTTCAGCGCTTGAGCGATCAATTACACTAAACCCAGGCATTATTAATACACACTATCTCCTTGGACTTTCTTACTCAAAGGTCGGACGAGTAGATGAAGCTCTTGCTGTATTTCGTTCACTGCAGAAAGCGCTACCTGAGAATGAAACTATTGCAAAAATGGTTACTAATCTCGAAGCGGGGCTTCCTCCTTTGACTGGATTGGAACAGACAACGCCGACACCGCTTCCTGAAACAGAAGCTACGACAACAGGTACAACTGTTCCAAAAACTACTGGAACTACTCCAAAGAAAACAACAACTCGATAATCTATGGTTAGCAGGCTCTTTCAGTTGATCAGAAAACAGTACGGAAGCATCCACCAGGCAGCTTTGCTTTTGGGTGTGTTCTCACTTGTCTCACAATTACTGGGTTTAGTTCGTGATCGTGCACTTGTATCTCATCTCGGGCCATCACTTTCACTCGACGTATATTATGCGGCCTTTCGTGTTCCTGATTTTGTATATACCGTCGTCGCATCGCTTGTCGCAGTTACCGCCATTATTCCGTTTTTGGTAGACAAAGATCAGAAGGGAAGCCATCAAGAAGCACGAGAATTTTTAGATCGTATCTTTACTGCTTTTCTTACGGTGATGTGTGTAGTCTGTATCGCTGTTGCGATCGCAATGCCATGGATTGCAAAATTAGTAGCGCCTGGTTTTCCTCCAGAAGGAACTGAGTTACTTATTACTATGAGCAGAATCATGCTCTTGTCTCCGATTATGCTCGGACTGCAGAATCTATTGGGAAGCGTAGTTCAGATGCGCAAGAAATTTTTCGTGTACGCGCTTGCTCCAGTCATGTACAACGTCGGTATTGTCTTTGGTGTTTTTGTACTGTACCCGATATTTGGCATTTATGGATTAGCATACGGTGTAGTGTTGGGTGCAATCATGCACCTCGGAATTCAATTTCCAGTTGTCGTACAGCTTGGCTTCATGCCGCGTCTGACTACAAAAATATATTGGATTGAATTGTGGAGAATCATCGAAGTCGCTTTGCCTCGAACACTGACACTCGCAATGAGTACATTCATTATCCTGACGCTTACCGCGATTGCTTCAAGTCTTTCTTCTGGAAGTATTTCAATCCTTACATTCGCATTAAACCTTCAGACGGTTCCGATTCAAATGATCAGCGTGTCGTATGCTGTCGCTGCTTTCCCGAGCTTAGTTGAAAAATATGCAGCAGGGAAGCAAGATGAATTTCTTGCCCTCGTTCGTTCTGCAGCCCAACAGATATTGTTTTGGTCACTTCCTATTACAGCGTTCTTTATCATATTCCGCGCTCATATTGTGCGCATTGTCTACGGCACGCAAGCTCTTTCTTGGAACGATACTCGAATTACCGCTGCACTCTTCGCTGTTCTCGCGTTGGCGATTGTTGCTCAAAGCTTGTCGTTGGTTTTTGTCCGCGCGTACTATGCTTCAGGTAAAACAGCTAAGCCATTTTTACTTACACTCGTCGGTGGAATAGTTACTTGCGTGCTTGCGTATATTCTTACCAGAACTGGAACTTTTTCTGATACTGCATTGATAACCCGAACTACGCTTCGGTTAGTTGGCGTGACGAATGTTTCCATAATCGGTCTCGGTATTGCCTACAGTATTGGGCAATTTACGACGCTCGGCCTCTTTTGGTTCTTTTTCAGAATTGATTTCGGTGCTCATATACTTCGTACATTATTCAAGACACTCTGGACTTCGATTATTGGCGCGGTAACGCTCGCAGCAACTTCGTACGGTGCTCTGGTTATGGTTTCTGATCTGATCCCAGGAACAACATTTTTTGGTGTTTTCCTCCAAGTAATTCTCGCTGGTGGTTTTGGAATCACAATTGCAGTTTGCGTATTATACCTTTGCGAAAGCGAAGAGCTTGCGATTTTCTCCAATGCACTTCATTCACGATTCTGGAAAGCCGATGTGGTTATTCCGGGGCAGGAGGAGTTTGAGTAGTTTACCGTTTAATATTTTTTGATACTATTAGCCAATGAAAGCATTTTCCCGGACTTTTGCGTATATCTGGCCTGAGCTTAAGAAACATCCTGTTTCCGGAGCAGCTCTTTTTATAGGATATGCAATCGGTGTATTTTTCGACAACATAGCCAAACCATATCTTTATAAAAATATTATCGATCAATTCACTTCTGGTGCTCCATCTGAACAAGCATTAGAAACAATCATTCATTTTGTAATATTGTTTGCTGTTTGTGTATTGATACATAATATTGCGTATCGAACCGCTGATTATACGAATTCCTATTTCCAGAGCAAAACAATGAAGGGGCTCTATGACATGGCTTTTAGAAGGCTGATGAACCATTCATATACATTCTTCAGTAATAATTTTTCCGGTAGCTTGGTTGCTAAAGCGAAACGCTTCAGTAAATCATTTGAAACATTTTTCGATGTTGTCAGCTATCAGATTTGGTTTTCAATAATTACATTTGCTGGCATCATCACAATGCTGTTTATTACAGCTCCGATCTTGGCGGTGATCTTTTTGGGATGGACTATTGTCTATGTGTTGATTACGTTTCTTTTTATCAGAAAAAAGATTCAGCTTGATGTGCAGGAAGCCCAGACAGATTCAATAGTTACCGGCACGATTGCGGACGCAATTATGAATATTTTGAACATCAAGACTTTTGCTAGCGCACAACGAGAGCAAGAGTATTTTGAACTGGCAACGACTAATGAAGAAAATAGCCGCCGCAAGACATGGTATTTCGGCAATCTACAGAACTCCGTTCAGGCAGCGCTGATGGCAATGCTTCAAATCGGCGTTATCTGTGCCAGTGTGTATCTGTGGTATCACAATTTGATTTCCGTCGGAACTATTGTCTTAGCTCAAATTTATATTTTTGGCTTGTTTGATATTCTTTGGGGCTTGGGCCGCTCTCTTACCAAGGCAATGAAAGCACTGACTGACATGCAGGAAATCGTTGAGATTTTTGATCTGCAGCCCGATGTGTTGGATCCAAAGAATCCGCAACCGCTCCGTATTACTGAAGGCAAGTTGGAATTTCAGTCAGTTGTATTTTCATACAACGAAGGCATAGAAATTTTCAAGGACTTTAATCTAACAATTGCGCCGGGCGAGCGTATCGGCCTTGTCGGACATTCCGGTGCCGGTAAATCCACCATTACAAAATTAATGCTGCGTTTTGCAGATGTTACTGGGGGAGCGATAATGATAGATGGACAGGATGTTCGTGACGTTACTCAGGATGATCTTCGTAGTGTGATTTCCTACGTTCCTCAGGAGTCGGTTTTGTTCCATCGAACGATCGGCGAAAATATCGCTTATGGGAAATCAAATGCAACTCAGGATGAAATAGTTGCTGCCGCTGAAAAAGCTCATGCGCATGAATTTATTTCTAAACTTCCGCTCGGCTATGACACGCTTGTTGGTGAGCGGGGAGTGAAGCTTTCGGGCGGCGAACGCCAACGCGTTGCTATCGCTCGCGCGATGCTCAAGAACGCTCCAATATTAATTCTCGATGAAGCTACAAGTTCGCTTGATAGTGTTAGCGAATCATACATTCAAGCTGCTTTTGATGAACTCATGAAAGGCAAAACAACGATCGTTATTGCTCATCGATTAAGCACCATTCAGAAAATGGACCGTATTGTCGTGCTTGAAAATGGAGGAATTATCGAAGAAGGAACACATAAAGAGTTACTAAAGAAAAAAGGAGTGTATGCGGATCTTTGGGAACATCAGAGTGGGGGATTTATTGAGTAATATCTGTATTTGATAAAAAGTACCATTAATGGTACTTTTCAATTAATACTCCTTGAAACTGGTTAGAAAATCACGGGCATTTGAGTCTTCGAATTTCCTTGATTTTCTAACCACTAAATCAATCCTATGCCACGCGTACAAATAATTACCGACCCAAGAAGGAAATTTAAATATGCTCAGCTTTTATTGCTCGCTGAACTGTTACCAAACATTGTTACAGAGGCACTTTGCCCGCATAAAGACAATGCTATGGATACCAGAGAGGAAGAGAATAAAGCGGTAAAAGTAGAAGTGTACACACCTGAAATTTATGTTAATGCCCCTGCGCTTTCAATACGTATCGAAGCCGGCCACAATGCCTATCGAGACGACAAACGCGAAGAGAGTTTGATGCAAGATATCATAAAAGGGATTAAGCCAATAATGAAAGATATTTTTCCTGAACTAGAGGAAAAAAAGAAAAATATTTTCATTAAACTTACCCTTACCGATTCTGCGTTCAAATACCTATAACTACAATTTCTATATATATAATATGCCAGCTTGATTGATATCGAGCTGGCTATTTTTTTATTCTAAGAACTAATTACCTAGCTTTTTCAACGTTTTTTGCTATAGTAGACCACATGGAGGTAAAGCACATCCGTAACTTCTCAATCATCGCCCACATCGACCACGGCAAATCCACACTGGCTGACCGTATGCTTGAGATCACGGGAACAATCGAAAAACGCAAAATGATGAACCAGGTTTTAGATAACATGGAACTTGAACGCGAGCGTGGTATCACGATCAAGATGCAGCCGGTTCGCATGCAGTACGCAAGCGGGGGAGAAAACTATATTTTGAACCTCATCGATACACCAGGACACATCGACTTTTCATATGAAGTTTCTCGCGCCTTGAAAGCAGTGGAAGGTTCAATTCTACTTGTTGACTCAACCCAAGGAGTACAGGCTCAGACGCTCACAACGCTCGGTATGGCACGTGAAGCAGGACTCGTGATCATTCCAGTGCTTTCAAAAGTAGACTCACCATTGGCCCGTATAGACGAAACAAAGCTTGAAATTGCAGCGCTTTTAAATATTGATCCGGACCAGGTTCTTGAGGTTTCAGGAAAGACAGGACAAGGAGTAGATGAGCTCTTGAAAGCTGTCATTACCCGTATTCCTCCACCAGCGCAAGCAGAGAATAGCGAAATCATTCGATCGCTCGTTTTCGATTTCAAATACGATGACCACCGTGGTGTGATTGTGTACACACGTCTTTTTGACGGTACCGTAAAGCGCGGTGACTATCTCAAGTTCGCAGTTTCAAACGAAGAATTTCAAGCTTTGGAAGTTGGAATTTTTGCTCCAGCTGAAACATCGAAAGATAAACTAACTGTTGGAGAAATTGGATATATCGTTACCGGAATTAAGAAACCAGGTATCGCTTCAGTGGGTGATACGATCACTTCATCAAAGCATCCATTACCAGAACTCCCTGGATATATGCAGCCACGACCGGTGGTATGGGCTTCGGTATATCCAGAAGGACAAGATGAATTTCCATTGCTCAAGCTCGCACTTGGAAGACTCAAACTTTCTGACTCAGCCTTTTCGTACGAAGAAGAATCGTCAGGCTCGCTTGGTCGCGGTTTTCGCTGTGGATTCCTCGGTATGCTGCACTTGGAAATCATCACTGAGCGATTAAAGCGTGAATTCAATCTTAATCTCGTTATCACTACTCCGTCTATTACATACTTTGTAGAATACCGAAACGGCAAGAAAGACATTATCTATTCTCCGCATATGTTTCCCGATGATGGTGTTATCGCAAAAGTTGAAGAGCCATGGGTAGCGATCAAGATCATTACGCCCGCAAAATACCTAACAGGACTGATGCCGCTTTTGTTCGAACATGAAGCGGAAATCGGTGACACTGAAAACTTCGGTGACAGCCGTTCGGCTTTGAATTTGAAAATGCCACTTCGTGAAATGATGCGAAACTTTTTCGATGAATTAAAAAGCGCTACTTCAGGATATGCTTCAATTTCATATGAAATCGGAGAAATGCGAGAAGCTGACGTTACCCGCATGGATATCATTATCGCAAACGAAGTTGTCCCAGCATTCGTTCGTGTGGTTTCCCGAAAGCGCGCAGAAACAGAAGCTCAGCAGGCTGTAGAAAAACTCCACGCAATTTTCCCTCGACAACAATTTGAAATGAAAGTACAGGCAGTTGCTCTCGGCCGCATTATCGCCTCCGAAACAATTAAGGCATTCCGAAAAGACGTGCTCATGCACGGATCAAAAGTAGTAGGAGGAGGAGACGTCTCCCGAAAAAAGAAACTTTTGGAAAAGCAGAAACGAGGAAAGAAGAAGATGCGAGAGACAGCAAAAATGTCTATTCCGCATGAAGTGTTCCTCAAGATGATGCGCAGCGGTGAACAATAAAAAAAACCACTCAAATGAGTGGTTTTTTTTATTGTTTAGCTAAACAAGCTTGGGAGATAGAGCATGATCATCGAGACGATGACAAGTATTACTACAACTCCCCAGATGACCTGAATCTTCTTCTTGTGTTTTGGGTTGAACAACATAATTGCGAAAGCATACGTTTTTGCGTATGATGATTAAACTGGTAGCGTATCCGAAATGGATGAACTTCCGACTACAGCACTATACACAATATGGCATATTTTGAAAAGAGGAAAAAAGCAGGCAATTTTTTGTACACCAAAACCGCGGTGGTTATTTTGGTAGCCATAGCAGCCTTTCTAGGATTCTCTGTCTATTCAGTTTTTCAAAAAAGACAGGAAGCCAGAACAAATGCAAAGACCGCCGAATACGAAGTAATGACACTTCGGGAAAGCGAAGCAAAAACAAAATTACAAATTGAGAAATTGGGAACTGAAGCGGGGGTAGAGGAAGCGATTCGCAATAAATACCGCGCAGCAAAGTCAGGAGAAGGGCTTGTGGTCATTACAGAAGAAAGCCGAAGGGGAATTACTGCTCCTATTGCACCACAAGAAGAAAAGGAATCTTGGTGGCAGCGATTTTTAGGTATTTTTTCCAAGAGATAAGGGGATTTAAGGACAATTTTTGTATTGTTGACACGGGTGGTATAATGAATAGGTTAGCAATTAAGCGAGATGAACGTATGAAAAAAGTAACCATTTACTCAACACCAAGCTGCCACTTCTGCCATATGGCGAAAGAATTTTTCACTGAAAAAGGCGTGGCGTATGAAGACATCGATGTTGCTGCCGACCAGGAAGCTCGCGCTGAAATGATCGACATGACAGGACAGATGGGAGTTCCAGTTATCCGCATTGAGGATGACGTCATCATTGGATTCAACAAGCCAAAGATCGCTGAACTCCTCGGCATTGCTGCTTAGCCGGTAGGCTAAGCACCGCGCCCAGCGTGGTACTTTCGAATTTCCCATACCAAGGGCGTGCAGCCACAAAGTGTAGGCAGGACGGAAGTAGTACATGCCCTCGTAGTTCAATGGATAGAACAGTCCCGTCCTAAGGGATAGATGTACGTTCGATTC
>DALYCO010000003.1:0-6528 GCA_031973655.1 Minisyncoccota bacterium
TATATTGCAGACATATTAGGATCGGCATCATCTAAATTTAAAATGGATATGAAAAAAATCCTCTTTATCTTCACAGCGTTAGCCATCTTTGCCTGTGCTACTAACGCAAGCTTACTGCCAACAAAAAAAGCAACGGCAAAAGCAAACAAGACAGCGGTGGAAAATAACCACGCGCAATTATCTAACCAATTAAACGCAGATTGCCCTTCCGCTTGTGCCGGTACGTGCCATTCGACATCCGCGCCACCTATCTTGCTGCAAAATACTACAGCAACTATAAAGGCGGCCGGTAAAAATGAGCATTGTATCCGCACAGCAAACAAAAGTAAGTATGGCGATGTAGATGAGCAGGCCTCAGTTATAGTAGCTACCGGTTTTATCGGTGCAGTTACGATACCAAAAGCGATGCCGGATATACCCATCAACATAGCAACAGCTACTTTAAACACAAAAGAAAACACACTACAACAAACTACAGCCAACGGCATACAGCCAGCTATTGCAGCGTTTACCGATACCGGGCAAGACCAACCAACCGCGCTTAACAGTGCATCCGGGTGGAATTGCAACGATAGCGATAAAAATGTAAACAATACTTTAGGCGATACCGGTAAAGAAATTACGGCATGGAATATCGATGGTAAGTTACCAACAGCAGGTTGCAACAATAGCAGCGGTAGCATACAGTGCCCCATAGGATATAATTTTTCGTAAAAGCATAAAAAAATAGCCAGGGAGCTATTACTAAACACGGGACCTAATTTATTTTAGGCCCCGTGTATTTTTTTTATTTGCTTGAAATTTTTATGAGAGCATCCCGTTCTTTGCTGAGGCTTTCAATCATTTCTTTCTGCGCCTGTTCATCGAGAGTAGGGAAGAGTTCCGTAATCAATGAAAGTTCTCGCGCATCTTCACCGAGCGCAATTAATTCTTCTACAAGTTTTTGAAAATCATTTTGCATATTAGTAACTCAATTGTGAAAGTTCTACTGACGGCATTTCTACCAACTCTCTGATTTTTTTAAGGCTAGGAATTTTTTCTTTTAGTTTCTCAAATGCTTCTTGTGCTTCTTTCTCATTATTGAGAAACGCATTGATCGGTATGATGCCCGTGTTTGCTCCCTGAACAACTGCTACTGCCTCCCAGTTACCCTCTGCGGTGTAGTAGGCGGTAAGAGCGGTATTGATTGCCCACGTAAAGCTGCTCATTGCTTTCATGATTCGTTCGGTATTTGAAATCACTTGTCCTTCAGCATTCTTCCCAGTGATTCCTTGCTGTGCCATTCGGAAATGTCCGAGAGCTGTAGACTTGAGAGCTGATGCTGCCGGTTTTTTAATCTGCTCAGGAATCGCATCTAATACTTTTTCTGCAGTACGAACGAAATAGTTTTTTAGGATATCGAATCGCTCAAGAGAAGCTTTTTCCATAACAGCAGCTGGCTGTTCAGGAGTAGGTATCTTCGGAGCGGGTTCTGGGAATGGCATACTTTCTTTCATGAGGAAAGTATAGCATGACCACTACTGCAACAAAAAAACACCCGCTCGGGTGTTTTTTTGAAAGTGCTATTATCTCGCGTATTCGGTAATTCTGTTTTCTCTGATGAGTGTAACGCGAATTTCTCCCGGATACTTGAGCTCTGCTTCGATTTTCTTTGCGATCTCGCGAGCCATGTCTTTTGCCTGCACGTCGTTAACCTTTTCAGGAGTAACGAAGATTCGGATTTCGCGGCCAGCTGAGAGGGCGTATGATTTCTCTACGCCACCGAAACCATTCACAAGTGCTTCAAGTTCCTGTAATCGCTTGAGGTAGTTTTCAACGCTATCTCGTCGAGCACCTGGACGTCCGCCTGAGATGATGTCGGCAGTCTGAACGATAACCGCTTCCATTGATTCGTGAGGACAATCGTCGTGGTGAGACTTCATTGCAGTAATCACTCGAGGATCAGCACCGAACTTCTGGAGGATTCGCATACCGATGTCGATGTGCGTTCCTTGAACTTCATGGTCCAGAGCTTTACCAATGTCGTGAACCAAAGCACCAGCCTTGGCTACCTGTACATCTGCGCCAAGTTCTTCAGCGAGCATTCCGGCAATGTGAGCCATTTCGATTGAGTGCTGGAGCACGTTCTGACCGTAACTTGTTCGGAAGTAAAGGCGTCCGATGATTGCGATAACTCGAGGATCGAAGTTGAAGATTCCTGATTCGAATACCGCTTCTTCTCCTTTCTGCTTAATGATCTTGTTGATGTCTTCCTGAGCCTTCTGAACCATTTCTTCAATCTTTGCTGGCTGGATGCGTCCGTCGAGGATCAATCCTTCGAGGGCAAGTCTTGCAACCTGACGTCGTACTGGATCGAATGATGAGATGACGATCATACCTGGAGTTTCATCAACGATGAGCTCAACACCAGCTGAGCGTTCGAATGCTCGAATGTTTCGTCCTTCCTTTCCGATAATCTTTCCTTTGATTTCATCGTTTGGAATACTGACAGCTGTTGTCATCATTTCGCTTGCGGTTGATGATGCAAGACGCTGGATTGAAGTTGAAAGAATTTCTTTCGCACGTCGATCTAATTTGTCTTGAGAGTTCTGTTCGAGTTTCTGGATTCGTACAAGGAAGTCTTCTTCGTACTTCTTCTCGACTTCGATCATGAGTTGATCTCGAGCGTCTTCGGCTTTCATTCCAGCTACGCGCTCGAGTTCTTTTCTTTTTTCATCATGAGCGTTATCAACTCGTTCTTTGATCTTCTTGATTTCTTCGACTTTAGATTTGATGTTTTCAACTTCTTTGTCGATTTCCATTTGGCGAGTATCAAGGAGTTCTTCTTTCTTGATTAGACGCTTTTCTGTTTCCTTGAACTTTTCATCTTTTTCGCGTTCAAGGTTTCGAAGCTCGTGATCCTTTTCGTCGGCTTTTTTCTTTGCTTCGTCGACGATGCGGTTCGCTTCTTCTTTTGCACCTACGAGCATTTCCTTGATCTCAAGCTCGATCGAACCTTTCTGTCCGAGCGACTTGATCATGCGCAAGTAATACCCGATTCCTGTTCCCAGGGCGAGAGCTGCGATTGCTACTATAATTGTAATCATGGCGACCTTTAGGCCATGCGAAATGAGCGAAGTGAGGCTTCAATAGGGTGAAACATATTTGATTGAGAGTGGAAGTGGAAAGTCATGAAATGTGGTCACTAATTGGGCAATTCGTTCGTAACGCGGGGGCCAACTAACTTATTAAAATTCAACAATTTCATCTTAACAGCTTAAGTATCATTTGTCTACACCATATTGACTTGTGTTGTCAATAGGGTATAATATGCCTAACCAAATTCATTTAGTATGATGTTAACAGCATTCGTTGATGGCAACGCCATTGACCCAAACACAGTTAGTTTTTTGTCCACCAATGTGGGAATTTACACGGTATGTTTATTCCTAATTGCAGTAGTACTGTTTGCCCCCAAACGCAAAAAAAGTGCAGAAGAAATTTTTGCCGAAGCGATGGAGGAGCGTACTGCCAACAACAAAAACTAACACAGGCTACGGCCAACAAAAAGTAGAAAGCGCCAGGATATTATCCCGGCGCTTCTTTTATTATCTAATTATTTCTTTTTCGTACCAATGATCTCGTCGATCAAACCGTACTTCTTCGCTTCTTCGGCTGAGAGGTAGTAATCGCGGTCTGAGTCCTTTTCGATCTGGTCTATCTTCTTACCAGTATTTGCAGCGAGGATCTTGTTGAGCTTCGCTTTAGTAGAGAGAATGTGTCGGGCAACGATTTCGATATCAGATGCCTGTCCTTCTGCTCCGCCCATGACCTGGTGGATCATGACTTCTGAGTTTGGAAGACAGAGACGCTTGCCCTTTGCTCCTGACGAGAGGAGAACAGCAGCAGCTGAAGCAGCGATACCGACACAGATAGTAGAGACATCAGGCTTGATGTGGTTCATGGTGTCGTAGATAGCCATTGCAGCAGTGACTGATCCACCTGGAGAATTAATGTAGATCATAATATCCTTCTTTGGATCCTCGTGTTCGAGGTGGAGGAGCTGAGCAATGACGATGTTTGCTACATTGTCATCAATGGCACCGCCAAGGAAGATAATGCGCTCGTTCAAAAGGCGTGAGTAGATATCATACGCACGTTCGCCGAACTGAGACTTTTCGATGACTGTTGGAATAAGCATTGTTTTATAAGGGTTAATTACTTTTACTAAATTGGATAGCTAGAGTATAGCAGATAGGAGAGAGCTTGACAATAGGGTATGTAGTATGCTATAATACTCAAGTATAGTTCATTGAAAAATATGGTTGATTTTGGTTGTGTGAACAGAGCGCTCAAGCATGTTTTGAGCCCTGCGTTCACTAAACCAAAAAGCAAACATCATGAAACAATTATTTTTCCTATTCTTACTGGCAACCGGATTATTCACTACTCAAGCTTGTAACAAAAGCAAAAAAGAATGCTTTGAATGCGATAAGCAAGTAAACGACACATCCGATGATATTGAAATTAATGTTCACGATACTATCTGGATTGATAATACCAACAACAATAATAACAATAACAACAATGGTGGCAACCAGCCACCACGGGATACAACCCGACCTAATACCGATAACAACAATAACGGGAATACCAACCCACCACCTGTAGTTGATAACAATTACTACATTTCAGGCGTTACGGTACCGAACGCATCTACCAACTCTCACGAAGTAGGTGCAACATATTGGGGTTTTACTTCAAAACCTGATGCTTGTGCTTGGTCTAATAAGCCGGAGTCTTGCAATATGGTTGCGATAAGAATTGATGCCAAGGTATGGCAAATCGATGGTTCGTATGTATACGAATGGCATGCTTTGCCTAGTGTTACATACTTTGGCCAGAATAATGTAATGCCGTATTTAAAAGCAGACACTAATGGAGGTTCTTCTACAAAAAATGCCTTATCAAACGCATTTAACTTGCAGCAGTTCCCCTTTGTAACGGCTTACTAAAAGAGCTTCTCAGCAAAATTACTACAAGAATCAACTCGGATTTATCCAGTTGATTCTTTTTTTTGCCAAAATAACCTTTAAATATAAGGTTTCTGATCTATATGCCTAGAGATTAGAGTTTGACAAATGGGTGTATAGTATGATATAATATACGGGTAAGATTCTTTGAAATACATGGTTGGCGAGAGGGTAATGTTAGTGGAGCGCTCAAGCGATTTTGAGCTCTGCACTAACATTAAACTCTAAACCAAACATCAATATGAAAACAATAATCTTAACAATTGCAGCAATTCTATTATTAACCATCCAATCTTGCGACAAAACCGAATGTATCGGTTGCGGAGGAGGAAATGGAAATGGTGGTGGTGGAAATGCTTACAACTACATTACGCAAGTAATTGAACCAAACACGTACCAAATAGATTTACCTGTAGGCACCCGGTATTATGGTTTTACATCAGTTCCATCTGCATGTGGCCCATCTTACAATGCCGAGGCTTGCTACCCGATAGCAATCTATATTACTGGTACTGCCAATGGTAAGTACACTTACAGAGTTGATTTGGATGATTCTTACACTTCTTACATCGAAGCTGATAAGAGTACTGCAGATCAATACTACACTTCGAACGGTGGCAAAACTAAAACAGATATTGCAGTAGCGATATCAAAATATGGTTTTGTAATCGTAAGATAACAAAAAGACATTTTTAAAATACAAAAGAGCTTGGGTATGGGAAATACCAACAAGCTCTTTTTTTTGTCTCAAATTTTATTTTCCTTCCAAGATTTTGAAAACCTGTTCGTTGATCTGGATCTGTTCGACATATGCTTTCGCACGTTCGAGATCAGCTCCTGGATATCCGCGCATGATTTCTTCAACTTGCTTTTCGCTTTCAGCTGCGTCTGGAACAACATTTTCTTTCTTCGCAATTTCTGCGATCAAGAGTTCCATTTTTACGCGCTTCACAGCATCAGCTCGGAGTTCGTCACGCATGACTTTTTCTTCCTTGCCCAAGTGCTTGAGATATTCTTCGTATGAAAGTCCCATGCCGGTGATGTCCATCTTCATGCGGTACATCATGCGATCAAGTTCTGCTTCAACCAAGATGTTTGGAATTGTTGCAGTAGTTCCTTCGAGAATCTTTTCCATGATGTTCAAGCGGTTTGATTCGCGTGAACGATTTTCTTTTTCAAGCTTCATGTTTTCTCGGAACTTTGTTTTGAAGTCTTCAACGTTCTCAACATTGCCGAGTGTCTTTACGAAATCATCAGTGAGTTCAGGAAGTTCTTCTTTTGGAGTTCCTTCTGGAGCTGGTTCTGGATTCGCGATGCCGTTCGCCATGTTTTCCTTTTCAATATTTTCCTTGATGCCTTTCTGGCGCATCTCTCGGATTTCGATGATAGCTTTTTCAAACTCTTCATCAGTCACATCAGTTGATTCTTCTTTTCGTTCAGCTGCTGCGATTTTTTTGTAGTCTGGAAGAGTTACTTCTGGCATGACTGCTGTGCGGATAACGAAACCAAGTGGGCT
>DALYCO010000003.1:6538-12377 GCA_031973655.1 Minisyncoccota bacterium
TGCCCTGAGCGATCTTGGTGATCTGTACTGCAGGAGAACCGATAGCTTCTACTTTGTGTTCAGCGAGCAATTTCGGATACATATCCATGATTGCGTGGTTTGCCATCTCTTCGAGAATTGCCATTTCTGGAACATTCTTTTCAATGATGCTTTCAGGAGCTTTTCCTTTTCGGAAACCTGGAATCTCAAGATTTCCTCCGACGTGTTCGAGTGCGTGCTTTCGGTATCCACTGAAGATCTCTGCTGCGATCTCTCCAGTGAATTCAGCCTCACCCTCGTCCAATTTTTTGTATGTTGCTGTGTATGACATGTTGGTGTGACTAATTAATATGCGTTAATGACTGAAGCCTGGTTCTCAACGACGGGCGTGAGGGCAAGCGAGTCGCCTCCTTGGTAAATCATGACGCCTGCGCCAAATGCGACGGCGACAATCAATGATGCGAAGACGAAATCTTTGACGTCATTGAATTTGTTTTCAGGAAGCTGTGCGTTGACTGAAAAATGTTTGTCAGCCATATTATTGATCCTCAAACTTTGGCGCGTATTCTTTCTGGTATCGTTCTGCACTTTCAAGAATAATCTTGATAGCTTCATCCTTGTTGTGGAATGATTCAACGATTCCTGTGCCTGGTTTTTTGAGGGCCTTATAATTTTCCCAATAGTATTTTGTTTCCTTGATGAAGTATTCACCGAGATCTTCAACACTCTGGATGTGATCGTTACGCTTGTCGTCTGAAATAACGCCGATGATCTTGTCGTCAATTTCTCCGCCATCGACAAATTTCATGATGCCGATAACACGAACTTCCACGACTGCTCCCGGAACCAATGGTTCTGTGACGTTGACGATTTCAACATCGAGCGGATCATTGTCTGAATCCCAGGTAAGTGGAATTGCTCCGTAGGTAAATGGATATGCAAGTGATGAATATCCGACACGATCAAGTTTCAACTGGCCGCTCTCAGTGATGAGTTCGTACTTATTGATTGATCCTGCAGATACTTCAACAATAGTATTAATGATTCCTTTTTCCTGGTCAGCGAACGGTGGGAGAACATGCAAAAGGTTGAGCATGAACTTTGAAGGTTTGTGATTGATGTTTGCCATAGTGATTGTAAATACTTAGCTAGTAATTATTATTCGACTGCAGCACCTTTTTCTTCTTCGCTCTCAGTTACTTCCTTTGCTGGTTCAAATGCTTCAACTTCTTTTGTTTCAGCATTGTCTACTTCTACTGATTCACCGTCAGATGAAACGACTTCATCAGACTTGATGCCTTTGATGTCGATTCTCCATCCGGTAAGTTTTGCAGCGAGACGAACGTTCTGTCCGCCTTTACCGATTGCAAGTGAGAGAACATCATCTGAAACTTCTACGCTCGCTTTGTGTTCTGCTTCGTCAATAGTGACTGAGAGAATATTTTGCGCCTTTACTGGTGAGAGTGATTTTGCAATGTATGTTGCAGTATCTGCTGACCATTCAATGATGTCGATCTTTTCATTTCCGAGTTCGCTCATAACTGTTGTTACACGAATTCCTTTCTGACCAACACATGATCCAACTGGATCAACATGCTCATCATTTGACCAGACTGCGATCTTTGATCGTGATCCAGCTTCGCGGGCAATTGATTTGATTTCAACAGTTCCGCTTGCGATTTCCGGAGCTTCGATAGCGAAGAGTGCTTCGATGAGCTTAGGATGCGTACGGGACAATTTCACTGATACGCCTCGTGGTGTGTCTTCCACCTGGTAAAGATATGCCTTGATGCGCTCTCCGCGATCCCATCGTTCTCCAGGAATCTGTTCTTCGTAAGGAATGATTCCAGTTACGCGGTTGATATCAACGTATACAACACCTCGTTCGAATTTCTGAACGACTCCAGAGATAATATCGCCTTCGTGTCCTCCGAATTCTGCGAGTACGCCTTCACGTTCTGCTTCTCGGATTTTCTGAATGATAACCTGTTTTGCTGTCTGAGCTGCAATGCGGCCGAAATCTTCTTGAGCTTCGAGAGGGAAGATAAGTTCGTCGCCTGGCTTTGCGCCTTTTTTAATAAGTTGTGCGTTTTCTACGAGGATGTGGTGTTCTTCATTAAATCGAACACGCTCATCGCCTTCTGCTGCTTTTTCGTCAATTTCAGTAACTTCTCCTTCTTCTCCTTCTACTGGCATGCGGACTTCGTTGGGATCAACGACAACTTTGACCTGATAAAAATCAGTCATTCCTGATTCGTCATTGAATCGTGCGCGGACAATCTGGCCTCGCTTGCCGAAATCTTTCTTGTAAGCGGCAGCAAGAGCTTGTTCGATGGCTTCAAGGATCTTTGCTTTTGGTATTTTGCGTTCTTCTTCGAGCTGAGTCAAAGCTGAATGCATAGTTTTGAGGTCTAACATATGTAGTTTTGCGGTTTCTGAGTGAAAACCTTATTTCTAAAGCCTCAAACAGGAAACCAGACTATTTAGTTTTAATAAAAAGAGCCGGACGAATCTCGGCCGACTAACAAATTGAATATACCAAAAAGAGAGGGAAAAGGCAATTTGGAATTTCCAGCCCGGAATTATCCACATTAGATAAAGTTTTGCACTTCACATATATATATGTGTGATACAATATATTCACTATTACTTAAGTAAGAGTTTAAAAATCTCATTATGCAAAAATATTTTACAAAAGAGATCTCACAGTCACTCAAGGTTATCGTCCTTGGACTTGCGATCGGTCTCGGAGTATCGTTCGTGTCTGCAAACTGGACAGCACCAATAGGTACAGCGCCTACATGTGCAGCTGGTAACCCAGGTTGTGATGCGCCAATTAATGTCTCAACAAATAATCAGAGTAAGGGTAACGGTATTCAAAATATCGGAACCACTTTCAACGTATATGGTACTTCCTCGGCTGACCAGTTGTTAGGGTTTGACGGATTGACTGTAGGTGCTGCGGGGACAATGATCGCAAACGATGCAGCAAAACTCTTTAGCACACTTACAATAAACAAGAGCGCGTATCCAGATACATCTACTGATGCACGAGGTAGAAATCTTATTGAACTTCTCGGTAGTGCCAATAGTGGAGATAGCGTTGGTATTATTCAAAATAAGCCATGGTTCTTCTTCTGGCAGTATGGCCCAAACAATCCAGGCTCACGAGCAGGAATCCGAGCAGGGAATGGTGATTTCACTGGAACAATGAATATCGGTGCTGAAGTTGATCCTCAGGAACAGGACCCGCTCTTGCAGGTAAATAGAGGAGGAAGTGTAGGATTTACAGTAAACCCTGGTCCTACTGCAGCAGAAGTCGTTCGATCAATTTTCAACGGTAAGATTCAGGTTAAAGACGGAACACAGGGAGCAGGAAAAGTACTTGCTTCTGACGCAAACGGTCTCGGATCATGGTCAGCACTCTCTGGTGGTGGACTTGATATCAAGTATGTTTCAGTAAATGACTTTGACTCAGGTGCTCCTCGATACAATTACGCATACTGCCCAGCTGGATATATTCCAATTGGTGGTGGTGGTGACTGTGGAAATGGAAACATGGATATCTCACAGCCTATCATCAGTGGTGGTGATTCATGGAACGGTGGTCCAGAAGACAATACAGATACTGGTAACGGAACAGCGCGAGATCCATACGCTCTCGGCTACCGTGGATGGATGATTGGTTGCGGAGATGGTACAGGTCAGCCTGCTGATGGAGACATTCACGTTGACGTCATCTGTGCAAAAAATGTTCCTGTTACTGTTGCAGTAAGCTCAACACCAAGCACTCCTGGAAATCCTGACGCAGGATGGACAGTCCCTGGAAACAGCTACTTTAGTGGAAACAACCAGAGCTGTAATCAGGCCCTCGGCAATCGAACTTTCCGAGTCAAACGAACATACAATGGTGTAGTTACTTACTTGGATAATAAAGTTGTCCGAACAAACGTAACCGGTGGTAGTGCCTTCCTTGTAGTTGGAGATCCTAACACTATGAACGGCCGATGTACTGGAGGTGGTATCATTAATACAAGCAACAACTCTGATCCATTCGAAGGTGCAACAGTGCAACTTCAGTATCA
Source organism: Minisyncoccota bacterium (assembly GCA_031973655.1). Classification (GTDB taxonomy): domain Bacteria; phylum Patescibacteriota; class Minisyncoccia; order Phycocordibacterales; family UBA9973; genus DALYCO01. Next base: position 10,603 of record DALYCO010000003.1, read on the forward strand.
ATAAAATAAGTTAGTTTAAAAGCCGCGCTTCCTACGGAAGCGCGGCTTTTGTTTTATGAAAACCAAAAATGAAATAAAAAAACAGCACACAATCCTAAAAGGAAAGTGTGCTGTGAAATATTTAAATGCTCTTTGTTTAGTTAATGAAAACCTTGTATTTTTGATTAACAAAAAATATGCCGGGGGCAAAGTTTTTTGTATCTAAAACAAATCTGTTTTCAGTAGCTGTAGTGCGTAAAACTGTTTGGCCCAGGTTGTTGGTGATAAGGATATCTTGTCCTTCGATTAATCCGTCAATTACAACGAATGAATGTGCAGGATTGGGATAGATATGCAGATTAGAGTTATCTGAAACTTCAGTAACACCGGAAACCAGTGATGCTGTAGTAAAGATACCTGCGCCTGCAGACCATCCTAAGTACTCACCATTAGGCAGTACCAAAAAGTCTCTTATACCGTTAAAGTTTGTAATTGGTGAGTTTACAAATTGGCTGGTTGTCTCGTTAAAAGCAAATTCTGTACCGTTGATAACAGATCCTGTACCGGTAGTGATATGATCACAGCCTGATGCAGTTAGTAAAACGATATAGTCATTTATTCGTACGATTGTTCCACCCAAACCCATGTTTACATAACCTAAAAGTTCCCAGTTGTTATTACCAATTTTGCGGTATAAAGCGCTGCCATTATTGTCTGGTCCCGTAGCATACATTGTATTGCCGCTAATAAGGAATCCATAATTGTTAGCTAAGCCGGGGCCTGAAATTTCGGTAAAGGTCCTGGTTGCTTTGTTGTAAATGCTTAAGCCTGTTCTATCTGCAATGCATATTTTCATTTTATCGGATGATAACGAAATATGTATTGGGTCGTGGTAAGGGCTAGCAAATCCGTTGCCAACAGCACAAACAGCTTCAGTTTCGGTATTGTAAGTACAGATACCGTTTACCTGGATGCCGTTAACTACGTTCATAAGTCCTACAAAAAGTAATGTTGAATCATCAATTGTTTGCATAAATTTAACCACATTATCTGTAACTAAATTTTTTGCTACCCAAGCTGATTTATCAGTTGCATCACAGGTGTAAAGCTTAGAGCCGTTAGGGCTGTCAACAATTGCCCACAGTTTACCGGGTGTTTCGGCTATGCCGTCAACACCATAGCCTGAAGCGAAGGGGATACCTCCTGCAACTTGTGCGGGTTGTGTGCCATTAATTGACAGGTAAATAATTCCGTTTAAACCAACTAATGCACCGTTAGGCGGAACGTTGGTTTCTATGCCAGTAATAGAGCCTGTTCCATAAATACCATCGCTTAGCATTACTGCGTTGAATGGTTTAAGGGAAGAAGGGTCGGTATTAAGGGCGATGTAAGGACGGAACGTTTTTACGGTTCCTGCTGTTTGTTGTGCAAACGTCAGTTCGCAAAATAGGAATGATAACACTCCTAAAACTAAGGAAAGGTTTGTTTTCATAATTTGTGTTTTTAGAAAGTATGTTATTTAAATGTGTTTAAAAGAATTAACGGAAGACTTGCGTCAGTCCAGGAATATAGTATATCACGTACACCACGCCTTGTCAATATTAAATCATAATTATGACAAATTGTATAGATTTACTTATCCACACATAGGGGAAAACGTACTGACGCGCAATGTTCACTATGATACAATAAACGAAGTAATAATAATTTCTTTTCTTATGCAAGAATCACTCCACACTATTTCACCACTCACATCTCCGATGGATCAAATGAAATCCAAGCGGAACATTATGATC
>DALYCO010000003.1:12387-22630 GCA_031973655.1 Minisyncoccota bacterium
CGCACTTATTGTATTGGTCGTTCTCGTTGCTGGTGGTGCTATTTGGTATACGCTGTATTTAAAAAATAGTAAGCCTACCGTTACCTTACCTCTTACTCCCGAGCAGAAAATGAAAATTGTGGCTGATATGAAATTTCCAGAAGCCTCACTCACTCCCGAACAAAAAATGGCAATCGTAAAAACTCAAACAAAAGAAGTTCAGAATGCCTCAACGCTCACTCCTGAAGAAAAAGCGGAGATTATCAAGCAAATGAATACACGTTAATCATATGAAGACCATCTTTTCATTTAAAAGTCTCTGGCTCCTCACTGTACTGATCATTGTTATTGTATTTGCTCAGGTATTCTCTATTGTAAGAGCTCAAACTACAGGTATGCAACTAAGTGTTACCTGTTCTATCGCAAACCATAATGTTCACGGAAAACTTTTTTCTTCAACTATCGGTTGGATATATCTTAACTGTGCTGACTATGGTCCAAACATTGGAAACTTCGGCGTTGATCAGGATGCACAAGGATTTTGGAATGGTTACGGATGGTCCAACAACATCGGTTGGATAAAATTTGGTAATGGAGGAAATTCTAATAGCCAAGCAGTTGGATGTCCTTCTGACCTTGGCGGAATCATTAATCCTGCTGCCGGTGCTGCTGGTTGTGATGTTCAGAAATTGCCTACACTTACTGGATCAAACCCGTTTGTTTCATATCCGATCGTTGGATGGGCTCGTGCATGTTCAGCTACAGCTAACCCAAGTACTTGTTCAGGTCCTGCAGGACCAGGATCAGGTGGATGGGGAGGATGGATTTCAATGAGCGGACTCAATGACCAAAACCCAACCGCTGCTCAGCTCCAGACGACTTCAAACTACGGATCTGGTAGCGGCGCTTCGCTCTCACAATTTGCTAACCCAAATACCGGACAGCAAACTATTTCTGGCTTTGTATGGGGAGGAGATGTGTTTGGATGGGCAAAATTTGTCAGTGCATATGTAGATACTACAAATGTACAGAATGCTGCGCACATTACTTTGATCGCAACACCATCTTCAGTTTCAGGAAACAACAATACTGTTCTCGAATACAAGATTAATCCGGCTGAGGCATCATACTTTACTGGTGCTGCTTGTACTGCAACTTCAACTCCATCAGCTGGAAACAGCTGGAACGGTTCACGAGCGAACTTCTCAGGAAGCGTTCTTACTATCCCAGCAGTTACCAACGTTGCAGTTCCTGCGAACCCTACAACATACACCATCAGCTGCCCTGTTGTTGTCCCAAACTCATCACAGACAGTTGCAACTGCGAGCGTAACGGTTACAAAAACTTCTCCAACAATTTCACTTTCAGTAGGTACTCATGATCTCTGTGTCGCAGGATCACTTGGTGGACCACAGACAACGACTGCATCATGGATTTCATCAAGCGCGAATGCTTCATACTGCCGACTCTATCAGGATGGCGCAGTTGTCGGAGGAAACCAAAATGCGATCGATTCAGTGACTCTCGGAACATTCAACTCAACGACATCAAATCCGTATATGACTCCAGTTAGCTCAGGAAGCCAGCATGATTACGTAGTTCGATGTTACGACTCAAACAACGTTCAGATTCTTCCAGAAAGCAATCATGAATTTGTCGGTGTAGCTTCAGCGTCATTCAATGGTACAACAGCAAATGGAAGTCTTAACTGTACACAAGCTGATTGGGGAATTACCTTTGGATCAAGCGGTGCACAAGGCGGACTCTGTAATAGCAACTCGCCAACTGCAGCATCATTGAGCTGGACTTCATGGGGACCAGTTCCAAACCAATACACATATGCGGTTCTTAAAAAGAATACCAATGCGCAAGGCAATGGCACGAACTATAGTACTGTTGGAACATTCGGACTTACTGACACTGCTCCAAGCATAACTACTCCTGGTTACTACAAAGTCTTCTACTACACACAGGGCGGAGTAGTGTCTCCAGTATCATCGGCTCAGATTTATAGCTCTGGTCAAGTCTCAAATACTAACTGTTTCTCTGGTCTTCCAAGCGGCGGTCCATACTGTCCTGATGTTCCTGAGACAGTGAATACAAGCGCAATATTGTCTCCTGCAAAGCCAAAGACATACAGTTGGACATCAGATGCAGCTTCATGTAACTTGGGTTCTCCAAACGGTTCAATTACGCTAACAGGTCCTGGTGTACGAACACTGACTTGTAACTGGGCAGATGGTACCTCAGCATCAAGCACTGCGTCATATGGGCCAATGCTTGCTGCTACATCGACATTCTGTAGCACACCCCCAAAGCAGGGAGGAAATCCGGTGATTATTGAGAACTAATAGAAAGACAACTAAAAAGAGCGGGCGCCTTCGGCGCCCGCTCTTTTGTATTTCTGTGGCAATTCTTCAGTATGGTACAATATCCCTATGCAACAAAAAGTCTTGATCATCGGCAACTGGAAGATGAATCCTCAAACAGAGAAAGAAGCAATTACACTCGCAAAAGCGTACAAAGATCTCGAATATTCAAAAGAAATCCAACTTGCTTGTGCTGTGCCTATCCCATTTATACCTGCTGTTAAAAAAGTTCTAGGCAAGAGTAAGATAGCTCTCGGTCTCCAGAATTTTACTGCAGATAAATCCGGGGCGCACACAGGAGAAATAGCTTTTTCGATGGTCTCTCACCTTAAGCCAGAATTCGCGCTAATAGGGCATTCAGAGCGTCGTGCGATGGGTGAGACAGACGAAGCAGTAAATCAGAAAATACTTGCTGCACTTAAAAATAAAATAACTCCTGTTCTTTGTATTGGAGAAAAAGAACGCGACGAACATGGATTTTTTCTTCGAACTATCGAAGAACAACTCAAGAGTAATTTAGCTGGTGTTCCTCGGACAGCATTCGCACGGATAATCATTGCATATGAACCAATCTGGGCCATAGGATCGCATGCGCTCCGCGAGACAACTCCAGAGGAAGTTCGAGAAATGGTCATCTATATTAAAAAAACACTTTCTGATATTTCTGGAATTTCTACAAAAGACATGCCAGCGATTATCTATGGAGGGTCAGTTAATGAATTGAATGGAAGACTGTACCTTGATGCTGGTGCTGACGGATTACTTCCCGGACACATGTCGCTTGAACCGAAAAAGATGCAGAAATTAATTCAGAGTTTAAATGTAGTTTTTTCTAAAAAATAATATGAATTCAGTAACCAAAGCAAAAATCAAAAAAGGAACTCGAGTGCTCGTACGCGCAGATTTCAATGTGCCAATTGAGAATGACAAAGTGCTCGACTCATTTAGAATTGTAAAAACACTTCCAACTATTAAATATCTGCTCGGCAAAGGCGCGAAAGTAATTCTCATTTCTCATGCAGGGGAAGGAGAACAAACACTTGCCCCAATTCTTCCAATTCTCAAGAAGCACATTCCAGTAACGTTTATTCCATCACTTTCAGGAGCAAGCGTGGATCAGGCATTGGTTAATCAGAAAGACGGAACTGCAGTCTTGCTTGAAAACCTTCGCAGTGAGGCTGGAGAAAAAAAGAACGATCAGAAATTTGCTAAACAGCTTGCCGCTTACGCAGATGTATTTGTAAACGATGCATTTCCTGTTTCTCACCGAGCGCATGCTTCCATTGTTGGTATCCCAAAATTCTTGCCGAGCTACGCAGGGTTACAAATGGAGCAGGAGATCAAGCACCTCGCTATGGCGCATAAGCCGAAGCATCCATTTCTATTTATTCTTGGAGGAAATAAGTTCTCAACAAAAATGCCACTTATGAAAGTGTTTGCGAAATCAGCCGATCACTTCTTTGTCGGAGGAGCGCTTCTCAATGATTTGCTTCGCGCGAAAGGATATGAGATTGGAAAATCCGCATACGAAGATGGCTACGATGTTAGTGCTATTCTCAAGAATAAAAAACTCATTCTTCCAATAGACCTTGTAGTTTCAAAAGGTTCCAAATCACGAATTTGTTCTCCATACGAAGTTGCACGCGATGAATCGATCATGGATGTCGGACCGGAAACAATTAAGTATGTAGTTTCAATTGCAAAGATTTCAAAATTTACTTTATGGAACGGGCCGATCGGTTTTTATGAAAAGGGATTTGATGAAGGTTCTAAAGCTCTACTCAAAGGATTGGCTGCTTCAAAAGGAGACACGATCATTGGCGGCGGAGACACAGTGGAATTGGTAAACAAACTCAAGATGGAAAATAAATTCAAATTCGTTTCAACTGGAGGAGGGGCAACTCTCGATTTCTTGGCTGATGGTATATTGGTTGGCATAAAAGCACTTAAGTAAGCGAAAAAGAAAAAACCTGAACAAATTTGTTCAGGTTTTTTAAAATTAGATAAACTGCATTGCGTCGCGGATTTTTTCTGAGATTAGTTCGAATTCTTTTTCTTCTCCTTCGATTGGTAGATCAGGCCAGAGCCAGATGTGAGCGTGGAATACTTGCTCGCCGAATATTTGTGATCGAATAAGGTCTTTACGAAATACTTTCTGAAGCGCTCGAGCAACTTTTTGAGCAGCTTCGAAATATTCGCCGACATTGGGTACGTCCCATACGAATCGGTGATGGTCTTTTGGAATAAGCTGAACATGTCCTGGGGCGAGAGGGTGTATATCAAGGAAGCCTAAAAAGCGCTTGTCTTCATATACGACAAAGGCTGGGACTTCACCCGCTACTATTTGGCAGAATATGCAATTTGGGTCGGTAATCATATATATCAGTATATGGTAGAATGCTCTCTATGCAAAGCACCGATTTACTCGACCGACTCCTTGATCTTCGTGGGATTTCCTCTGAAGACCGCCCTTCCTTCCTGTCTCCGTCATACGAAGAACACCTCCATGATCCATTTTTAATGAGCGATATGGAGAAAGCCGTTGACCGCATCCTTCTGGCAATGAAAAACGACGAGCACATTGTCGTTTATTCCGACTATGATGCTGACGGTATTCCTGGTGGCGTGATTCTTCACGATTTTTTTGTAAAAGCCGGCTATTCTAATTTTGAAAATTATATTCCGCACCGACATGATGAGGGATACGGCCTTCACATGGACGCAGTTGAACAATTTGTAAAAAATGGCGCAAAGCTCATCATCACTGTCGACCTTGGAATCACTGCAGTCGAAGAAGTCGCATTCGCTCAGAAAAATGGCGTCGATGTTATCGTGACTGACCACCACTTGCCGCAGGAAAATGTCCCGAAGGCTTTTGCAATTCTCAATCCAAAAAAGAAAGGCGATGAGTATCCCTTCAAAGAATTATGTGGAGCGGGCGTAGCGTTCAAGCTCGTGCAAGGATTGATCAAGAAAATTCCCGAACTGCAGAATACGGGATGGGAAAAATGGCTTCTCGATATGGCGGGCTTGGCAACACTTTCTGATATGGTTCCACTCGTCGGGGAAAACCGCGTGCTAGCTTTTTATGGAATGAAAGTGTTGCAGCAGACAAAGCGTGCTGGATTGCAGCATCTACTCAAGAAAATGAAAATCGATCCGAAGTATTTAGTTGAGGATGATATTACCTTTATGCTAACGCCGAGATTAAATGCGGCTTCACGCATGGATAGTCCACAGCGAGCTTTCGAGGTTCTTTCAGAGCGAGATCCAATCAAGGCTGCAGAGATTGCCGATCACAGATGATGTACTCGGTATACAAGAAGCAGAACATCTCATAAAAATAAACGATCTTCGAAAAACAACCGTGGCGACAATTATGAAAGACGTGCACAAGCGTTTGGAAAAACGTGAACTCGGTGACGTCATCGTCATAGGTCATTTGGATTGGCGCGTCGGTGTTCTCGGTTTGGTTGCTTCAAAAATTACTGAAACCTATGGTAAGCCAGCTTTTGTGTGGGGAGCAGAAGGCGCATCGGAAACAGGAATGATTAAGGGATCATGCCGCTCAGAAGGTTCAGTAAACGTTGTCCATCTCATGACCGAGGCGGCAAATGGAATCTACTCATTTGGCGGACACGAACTCGCTGGTGGCTTTGTGGTAACACACGACCAGGTTCATTTCCTTGAACAAGCATTGCTTGAAGCGTATCCGAGAGCGAAACGAGAGAAGGAAGTCATTGAACAGAAAAAGCACGATCTCGCAATTTCGCTTTCAGAGGTTATACGAAAAAACTACGATCAAATTGCCAAGCTTGCGCCATTTGGCATGAGTAATGACAAGCCCGTTTTTCTCTTTGAAGGTGTCACTATTTCTGGGGTAAAATTGTTCGGAAAAGAAAAAGAGCATCTTGAGATCATTGTGTCAGGGGATGGGAAACTAGTGAAGGCTATATCGTTCTTTAAAACTCCGGCTGATTATACTGCTAAGCTTGAAACAGGAAATCCAATCAACCTGTACGCGACGCTTGAAATGTCGTACTTTATGGGCCGCCCAGAGCTTCGTTTGCGAATTGTTGATATACTCTCTATATGAAATCTCTAATTACAGTATTTACTGACGGCGCATCACGCGGCAATCCTGGCAAAGGTGGCTGGGGTTCTATTGTTATCGCTGATACTGGCGACAAGGACACTTCCAAGGTTATTGAGCTTGGTGGACGAGAAGATCATACTACAAACAATAGAATGGAAATGACCGCTGCGCTTGAAGCGTTGAGAGCTATCCGAACTCGTGAGTTTGAAGGAGATATTGAAATTCATACCGATTCTGCATATCTCATAAACGGAATTACCAAATGGGTGTTTGGTTGGGAGAAGAATAATTGGCTTACCAAAGAAGGTCAGGCAGTTTTAAACAAGGACATCTGGCAGGGATTAGCGGAGATCACTCGCGTATTCAAAATGAAGCGCGAAGTAGTTTGGAAGAAAGTCGAAGGTCATAGCGGGCTTCGTGGAAATGAGCGTGTTGATGAAATCGCAACCAGCTACGCTGATAATAATTTCACACTGCTTTTTACCGGCATGCTTTCGAATTATGAAAAAATGCTTGGTTCGGATATTTTCCATGTTGGAGAAACCGCGGTTCCTAAAAAGAAAAGTGGAAGTTCAGCAAAAGCATATTCATATGTTTCCTATGTTGATGGAGCACTTTACATTGATAAGACATGGGCTGCTTGTGAGAAGCGTGTGAAAGGAAAGAAAGGCGTACGTTTTAAAAAATCTTTTAGCGCAGAAGATGAGAAAGCGATAGCGGCTGATTTTCAGAAATAATTAAGCAGTAATTTATGTCCGGCACGTACCGTAGGTACGTGCCGGACATTTTACTATTTTCTATCGCATTCGGATTTCTGTCCGGAGTTATTGCCGGCCACGATTGGTGGCAGGGATTTGCTTTTGGGCTCATGCTCTTGATTGGGCTTCTCTATTTTGGGCGACGCACGGAAGTGCGATTTACTCCGGCTACGTACGGTATTGTTTCGCTAATTTTAGCTACTTCACTTATAGGAGGATTTATTCGCTTCGAAACAGCTAAAGTTATCCCGCCGGAATATTTTGAATCACGAATCGAAGAGACGATTGAAGTTACTGGCAAGATTACCAATGATCCGGCGATAAGCGAAGGAAAAATGACGGCTATTATATACATAGACGACATTGGCTTGCGACTTACTATTAAAACAGCAACGCAATTATCATTCGGGGACAGCGTCACTGTTTTAGGAACCCTGACGCTCCCAGAAAATTTCCTCACTGATGAGGGAACTGAATTTGATTATGTTTCATATCTCGGCAAAGACGATATCCTATATCTCATACCAAATGCGAAATTGGTTTCGTTTGAACACGATACTCATTTTTCTTTGAAACGAGCACTCTTTAATTTTCGGCATAGCATTGAAGAGAAATTTTTCGCGTATCTTCCTGAACGAGAAGCTGGATTACTTGCCGGCATTTTGCTTGGAACGAAAACAGCAATTGATGAAAATCTTTACAATTCTTTAGTACGAACGAGCACAGTCCATATTGTCGCGCTTTCTGGCTATAACGTTTCAATCGTCGCGGATACTATTTCAAAAGTTCTGAGTACTTTTTTGCCGCGGTTGGCTGCTTCACTTCTCGGTGGACTTGGAATCATTATGTTTGTACTCATGACCGGAGCATCTTCAACAGCTATGCGAGCAGGATTGATGGCACTGATCATGATCCTTTCACGCATCATGGGTCGCCCGACCGATGCCTTTCGAGTTATGGCGCTCGCGGCGCTTATTCTCGTTTTAGTAAATCCTTCGTATGTCATTGCCGATGTTTCATTCCAACTTTCCTTTATGGCGACCCTTGGACTTTTAGTTGTTTCACCGACATATGTTTCATGGCTTGAAAAACGCATTCATCCAGTGCTTGCAGAAGCAATCGGAACAACGTTTGCAGCGGAAACTGCCGTTGCGCCATTTATAATGTATAAAATGGGACTGTTCTCTTTGATTTCCTTGCCGGTAAATGTGGCGATTCTGCCATTCATTCCGATGTTGATGCTAGGAGGATTCATATTGGTCTGCGTTGGTTTCACGCTGCCGTTTCTCGGGGGAGTGATTGCGTATCCAAGCTACCTCATTGCTGCAGGGATCATTGAAGCAATTATGTGGAGTGCTGATTTCAGTTTCGCCTCTGTGCATGTTCCAGTAATTCCACTTTGGGGAATACTCGGGGCGTATTTTGCCCTCACGTGGTATTTTGTTTCTCAATCATTGACAGAATCATGAAAATAGTGCACTATGAAGTTCATTTTATAACTTAAAAACAAAATAAGGTTTATGAAAACTGTAAAAATCGTCTTCTTTAATGCAGACTTTAATCTCTTAATTGGAATTAATAAATTATTTGACTACGAACTATCGAAAATAAAACCAGCATTTGCCGGTGTTGTTGTGTTTGTAGCATCACACGAAGAGGCCCTGCAAGAAATATTTATAACACAAGAAACTAGTGAAATTATATTAATTACTGGTAGCTTGGTTCCGCAGAGCAACAATTTAACTGATGAGGAATTTATTACCAGGGCGAAAAAAATATACCGCGATCTTATCGTAATTGCGTATTCTTATTTTCCTATGCCCTATGAAGAAGTAGACGCTGTAATTAACAGATTTAGCACAGAAGGTACTGGTTTTGCAGCAACGAAAGCGCAAGAATTAATGAAACAGGGCGGAGTATATGCCGAAGTTTCTATAGAAATATTATTTGAGTTTCACATTATAGATTTTATGAAGGAAGTTTTAGCAACAAAAACAAGAAAACAGGTTTTTGATGTTATTGAAAAATATAAAATTATAGAGGTGATACCAATTGAAGAATAAAGATGGAATAGTTCTAAATACAAAAGGGGTTCAGTAACAACTGAACCCCTTTTTTCTATGCTGTTGCTTTGATGAAATTTTGTTCAATCGTTTCCCAATTGAGATTTGCGAAAAATGCTTCAACATATTTTTTCTTTTCGCTCGGAGTGTAATCCATCAGATAGGAATGTTCCCACATATCGAGCATGAGTACTGGTGTGACACCGGTAAGCTGTCCAAGATGTTGTTCATCTACCCATGAATGCGTAAGTTGTTGCGTTTCTGAATCCCACGCAAGAATTGCCCAGCCGATGCCGCGAGTGAGAGCTATTGTTTTGAATCCAGCAAGCCACACATCAAATGAGGGAGCTTGAGATTCGATAGTTGCTCGCAAAGTAGAATCTGTAGGCAATGGTTTCGCGCCACCCTCGAGTGAATGGAAATAGTATTCGTGGTTTCGCATGCCGCAGAATTCGAATGCGAATCGTCGTTGAAGTTCCCCGAGAACATATGCATTTTTTTCTGAGTCGCTCATGTATTCGCCGATCTTTTCAATAATGAGGTTGGCATTTTTTACATAGCCTTGGTAAAGCTTGATGTGTTCTTCGACAGTCTTTGTAGAAATGCCTGCAAGTTCTGGGACATTGAATTCGTGGGGTGTATATGGTTTCATAGTTTTTTTATATAGTATTGATACTTCTCTAGTATACTCTCATCATGCGAAACATGCGAAAAGCATCCTTATATTTCCTGGCTGCATTAGCCATATTCGCTTTTTGCCTATTTATGTATGGTTCTTCAGGTACGAAGGCTGGGCAATTCAAAATTTCATTCCTTTCCGTCGGACAAGGTGACGCAATATATATAGAAGCGCCAAATGGTAGGCAGATGGTTATTGATGGCGGACCGAAAGGTTCACTCGTGAAAGTGCTTAAGACGGTAATACCAGTAGGAGACACTTCAATTGATGTGATCATGGTAACAAATCCAGATACAGAC
>DALYCO010000004.1:0-3279 GCA_031973655.1 Minisyncoccota bacterium
GAAGAATATTGGTGCATTAAAGCAGGCCTTCATGAATCCTGAAAGCCACTGATGCCAGCCGAGTTGTTTGAGGTTCTTTTCAAGCCCAGGAACGATACTCGTAACAAACGCTAAAGGGGCAAAGATCATGGAGAACCAGATTACTCCAATACGCCCTGCAAAGAATGCAGCACACATAAAGAAGATCCAAGCCATGATCAGGTTCAAGACGAATGAAATGATGAGAACCATAAGAATACTTCCCGTTCCCAAGTCAATCTTGCTCAAGCTCTCAGGGCTCATTACTCGCTGAGGCTGAACACCTTCGATGATTGCAGCTGATATTGGCTGTTCTACTGCACCCGATGCCGAAGATGTAATTGGAGTATTTCCTTTTGAGGAAACATTCATCGCATTATAAAAAACTCTAGAAAGAATGTTTGACGCGTCAATAGTTACTCTACAAAAGAATAGACTAAAGTTTATAATCAGGGCGATGATGATAACCTGGGCTACCAGTTTTTTCGTATCGACGTGATGCATCGAAAGAACTAATCCCAGAGCAGCGTAAAGGAGAATAAATATGAAAAAGATATTGGCAATGTCTCGTACCAAGCTCCAGCCGTTTTCTACGAATGAAGCGATACCAGCTCCAGCAGCTCCCTGTCCATAAATAGTGCTTCCGAGAGACACAGCGGCAAACGCATCAAAGAGTCGGCCGGCCGCACTGTTGATGCGCACTGCAACAGGAACCAAGAGATTGTTAAATAGTTCAGCGACACAACCGCTCACATCCAATGTTGGAAAAAGATCTCCACTATAATGTCTCCAGCAAGAAAGTTTATCTGCAAGAGTTTTGTTTCCCTGTGATGCATTAATAGTACCGAGTGTTTCCGTATAAGTTTCAGCAGCTGCGCCGTTAAGATTAACGTTGTTCGCTATCGCTTCAGCATCAGTAAGAGTTGTAAGTTTAAAAACACGACCCATAGCAACGCCATGGACTGTGCTGAAAGTAGTGTCTTCCTTTATGGCAATTTGGTAGTAGTAGTCTTTTCCTGGTTGGAGTCCTCCCACTTGGATTGGTGCTGAATTAACTGATTTTTTACTAAAGAAACGATTTTCTGGATCAAGTCTCCAGAAATATTGTCCGATGTTTGTTGCGGTGGTTTTTCCTTGAGAAAAAATAAAAGCATCTCCTTGCTTTGGGGCAACATCATTGACGGTGTTACCGCTTTCAATTTTCATCGGCTCAACAGTATAGTCTAGATCCCCCGTTACAATAGAAACTGGGTTTCCGAGGGAGTCTGTTCCAATATCTGCCTTGCCAGTTCCAACAAGCAAGAAAATACCTTCAGTGAGACTGTTTTCTAATCTGTCTGAATCTAGGATAGAATCCCAAGATCCTAGGGTGTCTCCAGTACTGTCTAATTTTTTTAGTGTGTTTCCTGTATCTTCTGCGGCGGTTGCAAAAATAACATTAACATCTAATAGAAAACCATCTTTACCCACCAAGGATGGTGTTGCAGTACTACCTCCATATTTGTATATGTCGCTTGAAATTAGTGCAACAGGATGTCCGTCAAAAGCTGCTGCCTCGGCGGTTTTTATTTCACCAAGCGGAAGAACCATACTCGCGAGTATGAAGAACAACAGTATGCCTGCGCGTAATTTCCTTCGCATTCTGCAATAAGTATACCCTATATACTATTTTTTAGGAATGATATTCGGGTGTGGGGATAACAAAACAGGAGGCGCCGTAGGCGCCTCCTGTTTCTGTCTCTATTTTATTGGCTCACCTTGTAATCACTTTCACTTGAGTTATATATCTTACTACACTTGATGTCCACCTTTGGACGCTTGAAGAGTGATAGATATGCTCCTCGAGCCTTGTATTCTTGTTTATCATTAAAATCAAGAATTGATTGGCAGTAGAAGATAGTTTCAGCTTTTTCGTTAATAGGAACATCAGTTGCCGAATCATAATCAGATACCAAGTCTATCGCATTCTGTAATCGGAGAAATCCAGTAGCCGCATTATCCCAGCCATCCCCCATATCTTGTAGTTGTGTTGTTGTCGTTACTAACGAGTATGCAAGAGTAAGATTGGTGTTATCCAGAGATGCGAGAGCCGACTGGTGTTCAGCATCCAAAGAAGCTGAAGCATAGTTGGCTGCAAATTCCGCGAGAATCTGCGCTCTGCTAACCGTTGTGTTTAAGGTTAGTTGAGAGAATCCAGTTACGTTTGCATCATTCAACCCTGGAATATCAGCTGTTCCTCCCAATGGTGAGATGTAGTACTCAGTGCTATTGATCTGTGAGTATCCGAATGTTTTGAGCTGATCAAGTATCGCAGGAGATAATGTAGCAGGATCAATCTTTGGGAAGAGTTGTGGAAGGTTCTGATCTACTTGGACGAATTTATTTTTACGTCCACCATAAGTAACCTTATATATATTTTCCTCCATGTACATGTTCTTTTCCTGCAATATCTGGTTTAGGGTGACAGTAATGTTGTCATACTGTGTCTTAACCTGGACGTATGTTGATTCTGCTTCAGAAATTGTTGCAGTATTTGGCAAATCTTTTTGCAAGAGTCCGTATGCTTTTGTGATTGATTTGAGAACTTGTTTTCCTCCGACATCCAAGTAATTGAATGGATTAGGGGTTGGAGGCAATGTTCCTGGGTGTTCCGCCAAGAATTGCTGAAGGTCAGTGTCTACAGTCGTTGCTGTGTACAGAGGGCTGAGGTTGTTTGCAATCAATGAATCCAACCGGCTCTTGATGTTCTTGAGACGTGAAAGTGTCGCGAGTGAGTTTGTGTAGTTTTCTACGTATTGATCTTCACGGTTACTAAATGATCGGCTGTTTCGGATGAGAGCCTGCGCATCAGGATATGAAGGGATGTTTGCTGACAAAAGCTGGAGCTTAATTTGTTGAGGCATCTCTGTTGTAAGATCTCCGAGCAAGTCTGCAATTTCAGCTGCGTTTTCCTTGTTCTTTTTTATAACCAATGTCTGTGCCTTTTGTGACCATCGCTGCTGCGCTGAAGAAATTTTGTCTCCGAGGCGGCGTTCCCATCCAAATTTTGGTCCAGGAACTGCATAGTCGAGTTGTCGAATTCTACCAGCAAAGCTTGGGTTTATCTGGTCTCCAGTCAGGAGACGGACAAGAGCTTTATATGCATCAACTTGGCGCTGAGCCTGTTCGATAATTGTTGTACGAATTGGAATACCATTATCGTCAGTCAAACCAGCATCTTCACCTGTGTAGAACAATTCTTGGAAGTCGACGTATCGATCT
>DALYCO010000004.1:3289-20052 GCA_031973655.1 Minisyncoccota bacterium
CACTTGCCCAGTCGTCACCGCTCAAGCCGTCGTTTTGGCTACCGGTAAGCGTCAATCCATCATAGCTCCATACAGAACTATCTACTGAATCGTCTTGTCCGATGCTTGCAAGAGCGCTCAAGCCTTTGTTAAGAAGTGATGTTGTAAGTGCATTGATGATGCTGGAAAGGCTGTTACCCAAAGCCTGTGCAAGTTCGCCTTGTGATGTTTTTGAACCGAGAGCTTTGTTAATCTGTGATTGAACGACTGATCCAGGTGAAAGCTGTTTCCATTCGAGACAGTCAGCATCGGTCTGTGCTCCACCAAGGAGAAAGTTCTGTGTTCCACCAGTTGTTGTTCCTCCCGTAGTTCCGCCAGTCGTTGTTGTTCCAGTACTTCCCGTACTTGGTGTTACCGGAGGAGTGAATCCTGAACCAGTAGTACCAGTTGGAGGAGTGAATCCTGATCCGCCGCTTGTCCATTGTGAAGTACCACCTGAACTACCTAACTCAATTTCCTGTTGACCTGCTTGGAGTTGTGGCGCTTCAACTGCTTCTCCAGCTTCAACCGCACTCATATTATTGTTGTAGTTTACTGGATCACGGTATTTAGTACATGTTTTCTGTGATAAGAATCCCTGTCCCTGTGAAAGCTCTTTTTCTACCATTGCAGTTCCTTTTGCAACCTTTTTGCTTGCTTCGTTTACGCCGAGGAAGAGCATTCCGAATGGATTGTTCGCAGGATTTGAGGTGTATGCTTCATACCCGTCCCATCCTCCCACGGTAAAGTCTGTAGGGAATTTCTTCCACTCTGAACCGACAACCTGGTCTAGTGTTGCCTTTGCTTTGTTTTTAAAGTCTCCGTTGTTGTAAATGCTGTCATAAATAAGAAGCTTTGCTACTTCTCGTCCGTATGGGAATTGTGCGGCATTATATCCAATTGTGTCTACCAGATTTTTTAATTGTGTATCACCAATATCCTTGAAGAATGATTTAGGATTCTCAACGAACTTCGGGCTTCCTTGGAAACCTCCGTTAATCCAGTTCACTGTCGCTTCGGTCATTTTATTCAAAAGCACTTTAGCAATTGCCATACCAACCTGCTTGATCATCTGGAGCGCGAAGTCTTTCCATGTTGCTGCAGTGTTTGATGCTTGTGATCCAGAGTTTACTCCGTGAGTTCCTGCGTTTCCTACGTCAGTTACTGGCCACCCCGCTTGTGCGACATGTGCCATCGGTGCTGTAAAAAGTCCGACCGCAAAAAACAGGCTCATTACACCGAGAGCGAGTTTTTTCTGTAGAGGAGAGAAGTAATTGAACATACGTATGTGCTAAGTATAGCAATCTTTATTAATTGGTGGAACCATCTACGTTAATAAGCGTACTATAGGGGATTTTTGTGGTGAATGGACTGATGAATTCAACAAGACTGCTGAGAGTTTCTGGATAGTTTACGAATGTGCTCATCGCAAGGACTGGATTCACGAAAGCGTTTCTCATTGTCTCTATTTGGCCACGGGCTTTTCCAAGAATATTCAAAAATCCCAAGTGGTCTGCTTGGTGCGACATAGGAACTGACATTGCTTTGAAAGCCTCAATGAGATTTTTGTATCGTTCTGAGATTGGAGCAAGTCCTGCAAGCATGGCTGGGTCCTCGGCATCGAGAGCGGTCTGGAGGATTACCAACGAAGTATCAATGCTTAATGGATATTTTTTATCGAGAAGATTTACGATGTTTGCAACATAGGTGTCCTCAGCTTTTTTGCTGTCTGGAATAGTTTTTACATCACTTAAGCTAAATGTTTCTCCTGTCTGTGTTGCGGCAATACGTTCAGCAACCTGTTCCGCGAGGTCCGCCACCCCTGCTTCTGATAGTGGAGCAACCTGCCCTGTTGATGCTGCTGTTGTAAAAATGTCTCGAGCAAGCTGTTCTGTTTCATTAACCTCAGCCTCTGGATTTCCCGATTGCACTGGGACGGTTCCGTCATTTAAATATTCAATCCAATCTGGAACTGAGTTTTGGTTTGAATCGAGAACGGCAATGTCATTCAAAAGAATTGGTTTTACATCGGCATCTGTTATGCCGGCAGCCTTCATTGCTTGTCGCTTTGAAATGTATCTAAAAAGAAATGCGGCACCGAAGCACACTGCTAAAATTAAAATGAGTAAAGCAAGTTTGGTAACGAATGCTTTGCTTGGTAGATATGCTTCGATATTGATCGCCATAAGTAAAATAAGTATAGCGTATTTTTATATGCAATACTAATCTCACTTCGCCAATGCTTCGCGGAACAGGTTCGTGCTGGGCGATTCTGACTATTTTTGTATCAGTTGGTAAAAATTTTTCCAATCTTCGATTCCAAGTTCCTCTGCTCTCGCTTGCTCCCCTTTGCCAAGTTTTTGAAGTATTCCTTTTATTACTTCTTTTGGGTATGTTTCTCCTAAATTGTGCATAATTGTCTTGCGTTTGTGGCCAAAAGCCAGTTTTATGAGTTCAAAAAAGGCTTTTTCGTCCTTTTCTCCATAAAAATGAGTGATAGTACCTATATATAGTATAGCCGAATCCACTTTTGGGGCCGGGCTGAAGTAGCGTTTTGAGACCGTTCCACCATACTTAGGCTGCCCAAAAACTTTTACAGATATAGATAAAATGCTTTCTTTACCGTCTTTCGTAACAATTCGCTCAGCTACTTCTTTTTGAACGAGAATTGTCATGGATTCTGGTTGATTTGCCGATTCGAGGTACCGGCGGATGAGCATTCCCGTTATATAGTAAGGGATATTGGCTACGAGCTTCCATTTTCCGGGCTTAAGCTTGAGATCTGCAACATCAAATTCTAGCGCGTCGCCGTGAATAAGTTGTAGCTGACTAGATTCAATCTGTGGAGCAAAGAGTTCCTGCAGTACGGGAATAAGTCGGTCGTCTTTTTCTATTGCAATGACGTGTGCTCCCGTTTCGAGTAATTCTGCAGTAAGCGCGCCCTTTCCTGGGCCAATTTCAAGAACAATATCCCCTTTTGCGATACTGCCGGAAGAAACCATCTTTTTGAGAGCTGGCTTTGATTTGAGGAAATTTTGTCCAAGGGATTTTTTTGCGCGGTGTTCCATATCTATAGGTAATTTCGGTTAATCTAAGTAGATTGTTTTCATTCTACCACCAGTGCGGACTTCCCGCTCGGTGAGTTCTTCTGGAATATCATAAAAGAATTCTGAAGGTGTGGTAACTTGGCGCATACCAAAGAGTGTGCGGATTGTTGCGTATGTCAGATATAATTTTTCTCCGGCACGAGTGATGGCGACATAAAAGAGTCGTCGCTCTTCTTCGCGGTGTTCAGCACTCTGGTTTTCTCGCGGAGCGTGTGGAAAGAGATCTTGTTCAAGTCCAGTAACGAATACATATTTAAATTCCAAACCTTTTGATGCATGCACGGTCATGAGACGGACACTCTCATGTTCATCTTTAATTCCATCTTGGTCAGACGCAAGTGCTGCATCGTCCAGCATTTTTTCCATTCCCTCTTCAATTGGAAATACGTCATACCGTGTTGCGAGTGAAACCATTTCCTGGATGTTTTCCAATCGTTCAAGGTCAGTTGCGTCACCAGCTTTCAATTCTGTTTCAATTCCTGAAATTTTAATTACCTCACGAATGAGTTCTGATGGATGCAATGTTTCAGCGAGCTCTTTTATTTTTGCGAGTATACCGTAGAATGCTTCGATTTTTTTCTGCATTGCTGGCGGAAGTGTTGCTTGTTCCCCTGCAAATAATTTTGCTAGTGTTGTTTTTCCGATTCCGCGTGTTGGGAAATTGATGATTCGCTTGATGTCAGAAAGATTGTCAGGATTTCTTGCAGCACGAATATACGCAAGCATATCCTTGATTTCTTTTCGGTCGTAGAATTTTGTTCCCAATACTTGGTACGATACATTCTTTCCAATCAATGCTTCTTCAAGCACACGTGACTGAAAGTTCGCGCGGTACAAAACAGCGATATCTCCTGCTTTTACGCCTCCCTCTACAAGCTTGTCTATCTTTGTTGCGACAAAGTCTGCTTCATCATTTTGGTCATATGCTTCATAGATACCAACCTTTTCTCCATCAACGTTTTCAGTAAAAAGTGTTTTATCTACACGTACCGTATTCTTTTTAATGATTGCGTTTGCTGCGGCGAGAATTGTTTTTGTTGAGCGGTAGTTCTGTTCGAGGAAAAAGACCTTCGTTCCAGGAAAATCTTTTTCGAAATGCAACATGTTCTTGAGGCGTGCTCCTCTCCAGCTGTAAATATTTTGGTCAGTATCTCCCACCACGCAAATGTTGAATTCCCCATTCACATCTGGGCCAGTTAGAAGTTTTGTCAGTTCATACTGCACTTCGTTTGTGTCTTGGTACTCGTCGATGTGGATGTATTTAAATCGGTCTTGGTAATGCTTGCGCACCTCGGCATTCTTTTTCAAAAGTAATACTGTTTCGAGCAGGAGATCATCGAAATCAAAAGCTTTTTCAAGTTTCAGTCGTGCCTCATATTTCTCCCAAACTTTGCCGACGATTTCTTCGACAAAGCTATTTGCTTTTGCTTTGTATGAAGCCGCCGTTATGAAATCCCCTTTTGCGTGAGAAATGATGTGTTTGAATTTTTTCGCATCATGGACTTTTGGATCAAGGCCAAATGAAATAATGCATTCTTTAATAATGCCGATCGCATCGCTTTCGTCGAGAATACCAAAGTGTCTATTTCGCCCAACGAGTGCGCAGTTGTCTCTCAATATATGTACACCGAGCGAGTGGAATGTAGAAACATGCGGCATGGTGGTAAGACGTTCCCCTTCTAATGCTTTGCGTACGCGATCTCGCATTTCAGCCGCTGCCTTGTTGGTAAACGTAATTGCAAGAATATTGTGCGGAGCAACGCCATGATGAACAAGGTTCACAATGCGTGAAGTAATTGTTTTTGTTTTTCCAGCTCCTGCGCCCGCAACAATGAGCATCGGACCTGAAAGCGTTTCCGCTGCTTTTCTTTGTGGTTCATTGAGGCTTGCGAGATGGGGTTGCATGAGTGCTATCATACCACAATCAAAAAACACTCCCGAATCTGAGAGTGTTTTTTATCGAAGTAATTATTCTGCTTGTCCAAAGAATCCATTCATACGGAGCCAAGTTCGAAGGTTTCGATCCATATTGAGGAAGAATCGAGGAGATTCGTCATGAGCGCGTTGAACGAACTCACCCATGGTTTCTCCCTTTACCATTGCAAAGTCGCGTGCCTGGAGGTCGTGAACGACTTTAAAGAGTGGAAGTGCTCGGTCGTCTGTTTGTGCTGCCTTCAATAGGTATTCTTTATTAATTTCTCGTACTGGATTTTCCATAATCGCCTTAACTTGCTCAGGCGCTAATTTTGGATAGTGTTCAAAGAAATCTTCATGGTGGGGGCCAAAGAGATTTTCATAGCTATAGTATTCCCCGCCACCGTGGTATCCATACGGGCTTGCGTTTCCAGACTGCATGATTCGAGGGTCCTGGCCATACTGAGCTCCAGAACGCATGATTCGATCATCAACATTTCCTGAATAGCCTGGCTGTCCTCCTGTTTGGTAAGTACCAGCATTTTCATTGGCGACATTTTGCTCTATTTTGTGCAATCGTTCCATGTCCTTCATTTCAGCTTTGTACAATTTTTCTGCGAGACGATCATGGTTTTTATCTAAATGACTACCGGTTCCTTCATCATCTCCGGCGTGATTTTTATACCAAAGTTTGCTGTGGCGCTTTCCATCCCAATGATCACGAGGATCGTTTGGATCTTCCGTTTCTGGAGTAGGATCTCCATCATCAGTGTGGCTTTCAAATTTATTTAAATTCAATGTGCTCTTTCCGGTAAAACCATTCTTATCTGGATCTCCGAATTGTGAATCACCAGAATGAGTATCGATACCAGACTGGAATTGAGCCGGTGGTTGATTAGGATCTCCGAATTGTGATGCGTCTTCTGCATCAGCTGGAGTTTCGGTTGCTGGTGCTTTGAAATTCATATAGCGTTCATTTTCTTCAGCTGCATATGTCGGCGCTCCCGCTCCATCTGTTTTTACCAAGTAATGGTCTTCGGTTTCTCCGTCAGCATTGAAAGCGCTGTGTGAGATAACATTTCCTTGATCATCAAATGAGATGCTTGATCCTGTGAGCATGTTCAAGCTTTCGCCTGCTTCATTGTATCCACCAAATTCTTTTGCCAAATCATCAGCACGAGAAGTAAGAATGTGCTGATATCCTGGAGGAATCCTGCTCAAGTCTCCGCTCTTAAGTTCTTCGGCGTATGCTTCACGGAGATTTGCTTTTACATTTACCCAAGTAGCGATAGCACCTTCATTGCTGTACTTAACATCTTCGATATCCTTAAATTCATAGGTACTTGTTGGAGGTGTGTCTCCTGCTGGCGGGGTAGTTTCTGTATTCGTAGGATCAGTAGTTGTTTCAGTGTTTGAATTATCTGCAGCATCATTTCCAGCGCCAGTTTCAGTCTCTGTTGGTGGAACTGTGGACTCAGTAGGAGCGGGCTTACCAGTAAACTTATCTTTAATACTCTGCCACCATCCACCGCTTTCTGTTTCCGGTGCTTTTACAGCATGTTCATCAGCTGAAACGGATTCATGTGCACCACCCATTCCCAAAACCCCATAGCTTTCTGCTAGGTGCGTTGCAGCAGTAGTTCCTCCCATCGCAAACATGCGAATACCGAAATCGATAGCGAGGTGTTTTACGCGAGCGCTATGTTCTTTTTCAAGCCTCTTTTCCATTACGTATTCTAGATTTTTAATATCACTAGGATACATTCCTCCGTATTCTTCCTGGAGATTTTGAATTCTATCTTGAGCAATCTCACGAGCCTTTTCGCCTATTTTCTGAATATCTTTTTCAGCACTTCCAACCCATTTGTTCTTTGCAGACACAAGCGCTTGTCCAAGTGCACCACCAGCGGCAAGTCGTGCGATTCGTGTTGCCCCGTACGTTGCCAATCCAAGAGCACCAGCAATATGCCCTGTAGTGCCCACAATAGTCATTGCCACTGCGGTAGATAAAACCATGCGCTTCTTTTTATCCATGTTTGTATACCAGCTAGTAGCCTTCCCGAAAATATCTTTTACTTTTTCAGGAATGATTGGATCAAGTACCTCTTTTTTGGGCTTGAGTTCGTTATAGATCATTTCTTCAACCTCAACTTGAGATTTTCCCTCTTGCAACATTTTTGTTGCTTCCTGTGATAAATATGAACGATATGAAGCCTGAGTGCTTAAATATTCTTCACGCAACTTCGCGATTTCCGGAGACTCAGTTCGAGATTTTCTTCCTTTTCCAAACAAAACTTGTACAAAATCCTTGTTAGTAAAATGATCTTTTCCCAAACCTGGGATGTATCCACCATAAGATTTATCTTCTCCAGTAAAAAATCTCTCTGCCTTATATCCCCAGCTACGTGCCCCTTCTACCTGTTTGTATGCTTCAAAAAATCTCGCGCGTGCTTCTTCAAGATTTTTTGGTTCTGCGTCTGGATTTTCGGGATCAGTAGGTTCACCACCATTATCTTCAAGATTAAGTGGCTTCAGTGTTTCATTATCTTCCTGAACATCTTCAGTCTTTTTGCCAGTGGCGTCATTTGCGCCTGGGACATTATTTAAATTCGCCGAAGTACCCGGAGCTGTGACTACCGTGCTAAGTTCGATTTCAATCGGCTGATCATTTCGAAATTCATTAGCATGGAATTCTTCTACATCTTTTGGGTCAACAATTACAACAGGCTCAGTTGGTCCCGCACCTGAAGAACTGCTCGCAGATTGCTTTCGTGCAGCATCAAGATTCTTTTTGTGAGCAGGAGCATAGTTTGCTTGAGCGTGCTTAGCCTCAAAACCTTTTTTCTTTTCAGGAGATGAACTTCCGGCTTCTACTGCGGCAACTTCTTGCTTGATTTGAGCCTCAGTTTTTTCTGTTTCTTTAATTGCTGCCTCTTCTATTTTCTTTACTCCTTTTACGCCTTGTTCACCAGCATTTTTACGAGCCTTTTTCTCACCTTCTGCGCCAATTTTTCGGATAGTTAACTTTAGATCATCAATTTTTGCATTGAATTCTAGTCCAACTTTCTGGCCTGCAGCTTCCTTGCGAAGCTTTCTTAGATCATTTGCGTTTTCTGCCTCACCGATTTTCTTCAGAACCTCCTTTTTCTTGTCTTCTGTTCTAATTTTTTCTCGTGCCATAGTAGTTTTGATGAAATGATTAATTAGGCTTGTAAGTCTTTTTCTAAACTGCGTATCTTCTCCTGTCGTAGTTCCTCAATGTACGCATCCATCTCTTCTTTGTATCGTTTAGAGATTTCCTCGAGTTTCAGTATTCCCTTCTGATAGATGGCATCGATTTGTTCTTGTTTCGACGAGCTTTGATTCATACTTATAAGTATATACCAACGACCCCAATTTCGCCTAGCTGTCTATAGGTTTTCTCTCCCCTAGCCTCAATTATATACCTCTTAGTAGCCCTTGACAAGGGGTGGTAAAGTATGCTATACTACAGGGAACATTCATTGATATACGTTTAGTGAGAGAAAAGCGCAGCGAACGCGTTTTGGCTCCGCTTTTCTCTCATTTTTAAACCATATTCAAAAAACAAAACCAAAAACGATTCCTTATGAAGAAGTTAACCGCAATCCTCGCAACCCTGTTATTGTTAATCTCTTTTTCTAATGATGCTTTTGCCGGAAAAGGCGATAAGAAAGCAAAGAAGAACAAGAAAGCTAAAACCGAACAAGCTACTGAACAAGTAGCCGACACTTCAACAGTATCGCTTGAAAACGATACCGAAGAACTTACTAACGCAACTGAAGATTCAGTATTTGATGCTGCACTTGCACAACAAGCGCAAGAGGCACAAATCACAGCAAATCAGGCCTTGATTGATTCCTTGGTTAAAGCAGGTAATGCTGCTAACACGGAAGAAATTGAAGAACTGAAGGCAAGCATACAGCGCATAAAAAACGCCAATGCCGGTAATGCACAGCGCATAACTGATTTGAAGTCCGAAGTTGAAACAGTAAGTTCTACAGCTAGTAATGCCGAATCTGCAGCAAGTACTGCACAAACAACCGCAGAAGAGGCAAAAACAGCTACTGATACCCTAACTCGCCAGGCTAACAAGCTTGAAGGATGGGTAAAAGAGACCTATACATTGGCAAAAAGTTTATCTACCAAGATTACCAATACCCAGATTGCTGGTGGAGTGTTCGCACTTATGTTTATTATTTTCCTATGGTTATTAAGCAGTAACTTAGCTAAGTTAAGAGGCGATACCAATATCCTGATAAAGGATTTTAAAGAAAATAATGAAAATTCTACTGTACGTTTTAGTACAGACCCTAAGCCAGTAAAAAAGAAACCTGCGCCAGCACAGCAACCTGCTCAGCCGGTGCACTAAACAAAGAAGAAGATATCTAAAACACAAAGGTCGACAACGTTTACGTTGTCGACCTTTTTTCTTGCTACCTTACAAATACTGGAAGCTTCCCTTTAAATTTTTCTTTCATCGCTTTATTAAGCGCGTTTTCCATATTTTGTCGTTCTACTTTTGCAATGTCTTCTCTCATTGAACCACTCAACTGGAGGCTCAAGTTCTGAATTCCTTTAGACAGGAAATTCCCTCCAGAATTTGATTTGATATCGCTTGTTTCAATCGGTGCAAAAAAGTATGGCTCTGCTGTGTCAGGAAGTATTATTTTCCCTGTAATTACATAATCTGATTTGCCTATTGTTTTGTAACTAGTAAATCTAAGCATATCTGCCATACCAGCTTCTTTAACTATAGGACCAAGAACAAAGTTCTTATACTTAATATTATTTCTTGTTAAGTCCTGAACCATTTCTTGTAGTGTTTCTTTGATGAAACTTTCATACTCTTCTTGAGTAATAATAGTTTTTTCTATAGTGCTCTCTTCTTCCTCTTCATCTCCAGGGAACAAATCGTTCGGGTTTTCTTTTATTGTCTTGCCGGTGACAATCAAATCATTTACCACCTTATTATTTTCAGAATAGATTTTAGCTTCTGGTGCTGAGAGTTCCACGCGGTTCTTTATTTTATCTGCAATCTCCTTAAGAACTTCTTCAGTAGCAATCAATTCGGGTGTTTCTGTTTCTTCTTTTGTATTTAGATTTTCTTCAGGAGTGTCTACTGCTTCAACTACTGGGGTCTCAGGTACTTCTTCTACAACCGGAGTAACTGCTTCAATTTTTTCTTCTATCGTAGCTGGAACTGCTGCACCTGCTTCTGCGTCTTCCTGATCCAAGATCGGCTGGATCTCTGCCCAAGTTAATGCTTCAGGTGGCTCACCCTGTCCTCCTTCCTGAAGGAAGTAACCGAGTTTCCAAAGATTGTATCGCTGTACGACGAGATCAATGGTTTCTTCCATCGTGACTTCGCGGCCTGGATCGGTTTCGAGTTTTGCAGTGACAGCATCATATTCTCGCTGAACTTCTTCGAGCTGAGCTGCGATTTCTTCTGGAGTAGACTGGATGCGTTCAGTAACAGCAGCTTCGTTTTCTTTTGGAGCTCCTGCTTCCTTCTTACCGAGTTTGCTCTTGTCGCGGAGATTCCAGAATGCTGCGTATGATGTTTTCTTGATAGCTTCAGCCTGAAGAAGCTTCTTTTCCCAGAGATTTTTTTCGTGCTGAAGAAGTACAACCTGCGATTCCAGCATTTTCATTTTGCTTGCTGAATCCTTTGTCGGCTTCTCTGTTTTTTCTTTCATCCATCCTTCAATTGATCGGATGTTTTCTGCTGTTCGGAGAATGTTTGATACAAACATTTCTTTTACTCCTTCGAGTTGGTTTGCAAACACTGTTTTTCGGCTTGCTTGTGCGCGAAGAATTCGGTTTGTTTCGTACTCAACTGCAGTCTCCACTCCAGATGGATTCTTTTGCATGTTGATGCCGATGTAATTCACCAGTTCATGTTCCTGAAGAGCAATAGTAGCCTTCGGATCTTCTTTATCCCCTTGGCTGATGAGCATTGATTCACGGACAATTTTTATATTAGGATCCTTTGTGCTCATTCGTGTTTTGAGACGAGTAAGATCTTCACCTGCGTATGAAACGAAATAGAATTTTTCTTTTGGATCGAAACGAACGTAGAGGTCGTATCCCATGTTATATACAGCATGAGAACCGAGTGGAATATTCCAATCATCTCCTTCCATTGGTTCATAGAAAAGAACCTTACCGAATTCGTTTGAAAACGTCTTTTGTCCAAGCGCGATATTTCTGTCTTCGTATTTTTCAATAGCGCGGATGCTCTGTCGTGTGCGGAATTCCATTATCTTCACGAGCTGCCCAAGTTGTTGTTTTTTTCCTCGTGCGTCAGTAACCTCAAGAGTAAGGTCAGCTTCAGTCAAAGGTTCGTAGGGGCTCTTTCCTGCCTTGAAGAAATCAGCAATCGTTTCGACAGAAAGCATATCTCGCAATCCGAGAATGCTTCGAGGATACACGGTCTTGAATGATTCTTTGTCTCCTCGTGGATATGACATGTTGTCGACATCCGTTACGAAGGTAACGAACTCGCGCATCCATGGCTCAATCTTTTCAAGATTGCCTGAGCGGTTGAGTGTCTCAAGCATTGTCTCTGCTGTAGATGTTTTAATCCATGCATCTTCGAAGTGGTGGTCTGTTTCCCAATATCCTTTCAAGATTGTGGCAATGTCTTCAGATCCTCCAACGTCTAAAAGAATGGCGTCCAAGTTTTCTTTGTCATCAAACTTTGTACCCTTTTCAACTTCTTCAATAGTTCGTTCACCAGCTCCACCTAAAACCTGGAGGATGTACATCGCTGCCTTTGAATCCAAGTCGGGCTTCTTGTGGGTGATGATGCGAGTTTTCTTGCTTTCGATCATTCGGCGAATGACCTCGAGTTTCATTGGAGTGAGAATTCGATCAAGCTCGCGCGCAGTTGGGCTGCGGTCGATCTGGTATTGCTTGATCTCAATCATGGACATTTTCGAAATTTCTTCGGCCTTTCGAATAATTGCCACTGGATCTTTAAGCAGTTCGATTTTTCGTTTTGAAATTCTAGTCTTAAGAAATTGAAGGGCGATAAATGAATCAGTTTTAAGCTGCTTCTCTACGGAAGTCTTAATTTCCGCTGCCAGCGCCACAAGTTCAACGTCAGATTTACCCGTGAGGTCTTCCGGTTTGTATCCAGCCTGTTCAAGTTTAATCAAGCGAATCTTGCGAAGGAGTTTCTCGCTTTCTTCTTTTTGGTTTGATTGTACAGGGGCTGGTCCTTTCTTTTTCTTTTGGGTAGTCTTTTCTTCTTCAAACAACCCTTCCTTTTCGTGGATCCAGTTAAGTGCCGCGCCTATTCCCTGCTCAATGGTTTTTTCTGCATCTTCTTTCTTTGCGCCGAGGGCGATCATTTCAGCAACGAGTTTTGATTCTTCGGTTTCTGGTGCGACTTCTTTCTTCTCTTCTTTCTTTGGTTCAGGCTCAGGAGTTTTAATTTCCTTTTTACCGGATAGCGTATCGACTTCATTGCTCATCATCTTTGCGTACAGTTCGAGCTGGCCTTTTATTTTATCGAATTCTTTTTTGTTGCCCTTTTTTAATTCTCCGGATTTTGCAAGCCAAATACCAGCCGCTTCAAGCGGGTCTGCTTTTTGTGCTGCAATAAACTCATTCAGTCCTTCAGCGTCGCCATCAAAGAGAGCCTTTTGATTTTCAAAGTTGGAACTTTCTTTTTTAATTAACTTAAGAAGAGCATCGGCATCTTTCTTAAACTTTTGTTCCTCTAGGATTTTAGGATCGGTAGACGATCCACCTTCTGTTTTCTTTGATGGCATATATAAGTATTATTTTAGCACACGGTTAATACGATCGAGAATTTTTTGGTACCGCTCAAGCTTTGCTTGTTCAGGAGTGAGAATCGGTTTTTCAGAAGTTTCAACGGAAGGTTTCGGCGTCTCAGCAATTTTTTCTTCAATGTTCTGAATTTCCTGCTCGTATCCGTCTCGCAATGACTGCGCCATACTCTTTCCGAATTCTGACTGAGGTATGCCATCGATGCTTCTCCCCCCTATTGTCCAAGTTTCCTTGTGGTGAATTACTTTTTCTTTACGCTTCGTCTTTGGTTTTACTTCATCTTTTTCTTTAAATTTATCCCAGCCGAATCCAGATTCTTCTTCGTCTTCTTTCCACTGCGGCATTTCAAATCCTTGAGGATCTTCGTATGTTGTTTGGGATTCAGTAGTGGGCTCGGGCAGTACTGCAATATTCTCAGGAATATTTTCTTCGTGGTTAGAAGGTATATTTCGCAAAAGCACCATTTGGTCGCCAAGCGTGCGCAATACTTCCTGATTGTTTCTTTTTTCCCAGTCTCTGAGATGCACTCGCTGATGTTCTCCGTTTGCTCCATCTACTTCCACAACTACTGAATCGTTATATTCAAGAAGTTTTGAAATCGTCCACTGCTTATTTTTCCCATCGAGAAATTGTTGTCCTACATCGAGTGCAATTTTTTCTTTACCAACCGCAAGGTCAAGCCCAGTGTTTTCTGTATATGCAGGTTCTGAGAGTTGGTAGGTAAGCGTATCTTTTCCATATTTAAGAGTAATGTGATTTGAGTCCGCTGAAGAAATTTTACACCCATTCAAATAGTCTCCCCAGCTGTTCACGATATTAATTGAGTTATCCTTGGTGTTTGCTTGCTTTACCAAAATTGGATCACCGTCCTCGTTGAAAAAAACCGAGCCAGCATGAATACCTGCTGCTTCGAGTGTAACCAAAGGAATTTCTTTTCTTGCCTGATTATTTTTTTGCTTTTCTTTTGGTGCAATGACCTCTTCTTTTTGATTTTCTGCAATTGTTCGGATATCTTCTTTAAGTTTTTTGATTACCTCACGACTAGCATCGTCTTTGTATTGATCAATAAGCTTTTCAATTTTTACAATATTTTTTTCCTTAACAAGCTTAATAAGCTGACCCAAAAGTACAACATTGAATAAATCCGCTACTTCCTTTTTCTCAATAGAAGAAATAGCCAGACTTACTTGCTCGGCTGCGTTAGGGGCTGCTGCTTCGTTAAATGAATTAGCTGAAGGCTTTTCGTTGCTCATGTATTAATTGTACAATACTTATATTAAAAGTCAAATACTACCCTTTCACCTGGTCCATGATCGCGTCACGTTCAGCTTTGAGGTTCTTTGCTTCTTCGGCAACAACGGCGTCAAAGTTAGGAACTTCCTTGTTGAGGAATTCCATGAGGTCTTCCGGAGAAGTATCGGTCGCAAGGAGCTTTTCAAACTGGTCCTGAACCTGAGGGCTCATGCCTGGAGCAACACGGAGGATGACTGACTGGAAAATCATTCCGCCAATCTTCTGGATAAGCTCGTCCTGTTTTTCAGGCGAAGCATCCTGGAGGTTGAATGTTGTAACGAGCATATCGCGCATGTTGTTATCCATATATATGAGTGGTCCGCAAAAGCGGAGAGTTAATGATTAAGATACTGGAATAAGTATATCACAACAAGTATTGAGAAATAAGCAAAATTTGACAAAAACAATGTTTCCTTGTTTTGTGAAAATGTCTAATTGACTTGATGGAGCTCCCGCGTTACCCTAAATGAGCTAGGGCACCACTTACTTTTTTATCGCCCAGTTCACCGCATACGAGACGCGAAAAAGCCTTATAAATTAAGGTTTTCGAGCATTCTGAACCGACAGTAACGCATTTAGCCTTATACTACAACGTTATTTACGGTATAGCGCTAGATGCCTTTAGATAGGCTTATAGAACAAAACCAACAAGAACCCTCAGAATACGCCTTTGGCCGGCCTTCTGTGGCGAAAAAACCCTTATTTAACAAGCTTTCTATAATAAAGCTTATTCTTTCGTCCCAACTGATACTTACCTCGGTTTTCTTTCCGATGGCTGCTCATGCAAGCATTCTCTCGATTTTTGGCATTGGTGAAGCAGTTCCAGCCCGAGCAATGACGGCCGCAGCTGTTAATTCTCAGACATTGGTATTGCCTCAGGCAACGATTGCGGCTCATACTGCAAAAGACTCAAAGACGGAGGAAACAGAGCTTGCCGTTGCTGACGACAACGCTTTGGTTGCGCAGACAGGCCCGTTGGGTACCGTTGCCGATATTGAAGAAAACTATGTTCCTGAGACAATGAGCATTTATACCTATGTTGTCCGAAGCGGAGACAGCCTTCCCGTCATTGCAAAGATGCTCGATGTGTCTGTAGGTACTATCGTTTGGGCGAACGACCTTTCAGGCAAGAACGCCAAGCTTACTCCAGGACAGGTTTTGACTATCCTGCCAGTCTCAGGTATTTCATACACAATAAAGAAGGGTGATACGGTTTCATCTCTCGCAAGGAAGTTTAAAGTAGATGCCGACGAAATTGGACGTTTCAATGGGTTGGAGTCTGACAGCAAGCTCGTTGTTGGAGATGAGATCATTATTCCAGGAGCAGAACTCGAAAGCTCTACAAAAATTACCACTTCTATAAAATCAAACAGCAGCTCAGGTTCAATAAAGACTAATTCCAATTTGCCAGTTGTTGCATACGGCCCAACTCGATTACTCCCTGGACATGACGGTCCTGACGCAGGAAGCTACTATATCCGCCCAGTAGATGGCTGTACTCGAACTCAGGGTCCACACGGAGCGAACGGTGTTGATATCGCATGTCCAAAAGGACAGAACAATCCTATTCTTGCTGCAGCAAGCGGTACAGTGCTTATTGCTAAGCAGTCTGGATGGAATGGAGGATTTGGAAACTATGTGGTTATCAACCATCCTAACGGTACACAAACATTGTACGGACATATGAGCACGGTTACTGTTTCTCCAGGCCAATCAGTGAGCCAAGGACAGTCACTCGGACTTATGGGTTCGACAGGACGCTCAACTGGAAAACATTTGCACTTCGAAGTTCATGGCGCAAAGAATCCTTTGGCGACTGATGCGAGATACGGACTCTAATTTATATATAGACAACCAGGGCGGGAGATTCCGAAGGAATCTCCCGCCCTTTCTTTTGCACTGTCCAAAGTATTGACCCACAGTACACAGATGCTATAGTTTCAAAAAAATTTATTTGATATGCAGCAGATAGCAACAACCAACAAACACTTAGTGGCTTTTTCTCAAACAGGATTCTGCTACTTCCCCGCGAATGTGAACGGAGCAAAACTTTCCTTCATATTCAGAAACACATTTACTAACCCAACAAACGATAAGGAAGAATCGGTATTGACTATGCCGCATCGCTGGCCGTATTTGCAGGAATTGAATTTTGGAAAAGATGGGAATGGGTTACTGTTTGATTACAGCGATCTTTACTATCAATTCTATAAAAACGATAAAGCAAAAAAGAGTAAGAACACTTCACGACTAGTGAATGAATATTCACACTTGCAGTCGGTACTTACTAAATCTGTATTATCCTTCGGGCAACAATTTGATACAGCATTAAATCCTCAATATAATCTGAGCGAAGTTCTCCACTCACTGGTTGATAATTCAAAAATTTCTTATTTGAAGTTGCGACTTAACAACAATGATATAAAAGACTTTCTTCATACGTTTTCGCAGCACTATTTACTGACAGCAGTAGTTAAGCTCTCAGACGAAAAAATTGCTGTGCGTAATGGAGATAATCTACGGATGTATGTTCCGAAACCGCGTGAGGTTTTATTCATTGCTGGAAAACAGATGTCTGCTTTTACTAAAGGAAACGAAATGAAACAAAGTAGT
>DALYCO010000004.1:20062-22468 GCA_031973655.1 Minisyncoccota bacterium
GAATGGGGCATCATTCCAAATCGGAAAAGTACTAACGATGAAAAAGTATACGAAACTAATTTGTTGTTGTATACGATAAAATACTAAACCGCTTATTGTAGTAGAGCGCGGCGCACAAAGTGCGCCACGCTTTTTCTTTTTATATCTTGGGTCGATACTGCAACGCCTCGAGGACGTGAGACACTTCAATTGTTTCTGAATCCGCGAGGTCGGCAATGGTTTGTGCAAGCTTGATGACACGATGATATGCTCGGCCGGAGAGCTGCAATTTTTTCGCGCTGTCGTGCAGAATCTTCTTTACTTTTTCGCTCAAGATTACATACTTGGCGATATCCTTTGCGCGCATATCGGAATTCACTTTGATTTCTGATGGATGTTTTTCGAAACGCCGAGCTGCACGAGTACGTGCTTTGTCTATTCGTGTCCGTACTGTGCTGCTCGATTCACCGTCAGATTCCTGCCCCAGTAGCTTTTCGTACTCGACGGGAGCAACGGTTACCCAAAGATCTATCCGGTCCAGAATTGGCCCAGAAAGTTTTCTGTTGTACCGAGCAAGATCGCTGGGCATGCATGTGCATTTTCGCATACGGGATCCGCGGTATCCGCAGGGACATGGATTCATTGCCGCCACTAAGATAAAGTTCGAAGGGAAAAGCGCTGAACCTCGCGCGCGAGAAATAGAAACAAGATTATCTTCAAGTGGTTGTCGTAATGATTCCAGTACCCTTTTTTCGAATTCAGGAAATTCATCGAGAAACAGAACTCCTTTATGGGCAAGAGTGACTTCACCGGGTCTTGGAATAGTTCCACCACCGATTATCGAAACGTATGAAGCAGTGTGATGCGGTGCTCGAAGCGGCGGATGCGTCACTATTGTGCTCTCAAGATTGCCGGCGATAGAATGAATACGAGTCACTTCAAGCATTTCAGAAAGCGTTAGTTCGGGAAGCAATGAAATGAACGCGCGGGCCAACATCGTTTTGCCAGTACCGGGCGGGCCCGACATTGCGATATTGTGCCCGCCCGCAGCTGCAATCTCTAATCCGCGCTTTGCTCCCTCCTGTCCGCGAATTTCCTGTATGTCGGTTCCGAATTGTTTTCTGATGACTGAGATTTCTGTTTTAGGTGTCGGAGGAATTAACCGCAGTTTCTTTTTTGTTGAAGTAATGTGATCAATGACTTCTTTCAATGTTTGTATTCCATATACAGTCAGGCCTTCAATTAGTGCTGCTTCTGCCGCGTTTTGTAATGGAACAAATAATTCTGTGATACCACCGTTTCGTGCCGCTTCCGCCAGCGCTAATGTTCCCTTGATCGGTAAAATGTCTCCAGACAGATTAAGTTCGCCGAGAAATAATTTTTTACTTGGATCAAATTCGATTACTTCGGCTGCAAGTAAATACCCGAGCGCCATTGCAAGATCAAAGTACGCACCCTCTTTTTTAATATCAGCTGGCGAAAGTGAAATCACAATTTTATGATTTTTTGCTTTTGGAGAATCTCTGCCGCTGTTTTTGATCGCCGAACTCATACGATCCTTTGCCTCTTCTACTGCTTTGTCTGGAAGCCCAACAATTGAAAACGCATGAAGTCCACGGGAGAGATCGACTTCCACTGTTACAATTTTTCCTTCAAGCATATATGGTTGAGCGCTTAAAATTCTGGCATATGACATGTAGGCAATATACAAAATCATAATGAAGAAAAAATAAAAACCACCCGATTGTGGGTGGTTTTTATTTTTTTATGCTTGTTCAGCAAACTCGATTTTTGTTCTTGCTGCAGGATTTGCCTTGAGACGATCTTCGTCGATTGGCTCACCGGAAACTTCGCAGATACCATATCCTCCTTTTTCGATTTTCTCAAGAGCGTCATTTACATCCTTTAGGCGTGCCTCAAGGGTATTGAGTGTCGCTGTTCGCTCTTCGTATCCCTGGAATCGGTCAGCCATATCATTTTCATCTGAGTCTTCGCCCACATCAACTGGAGGAGGAACTGCTTCCCAGTCCTTGTTAGCAGGATTCATAATACCGAGGTTTCCAAGCTCTTCCATAAGGACCTTCTTTTCCGCTTCAAGTTTTGATTTGAATTCTTGTGTATCTTTCGTTTATAGTAGCACTTTCCCCTATCGGCGCAAGGTATTGGCTGTGAGGCGGTTCAGGATCTCTTCGAGGGTATTGCTGTTGTTAGTAATGATCAGCGTACTCTTGTCCTCGCCGATAAATGTATAAAATAATACTACTTCCCCTTTTGAATTCATTAGTGCACGTGCGTCCTGATTTTTGATAGTTCTGTCTTTGAATTGTGCTGTAAATAAAGCGGCATTGTCTTCCGTTGTATTAATTACAAAAGCATTATAAAGCTCATCAAACAAACTCTGCTCCCACTCGAGCATTCCAGCAAGGG
>DALYCO010000005.1:0-8382 GCA_031973655.1 Minisyncoccota bacterium
GGACTGGTCAGAAAAATTCGATACTGACGCGATCATCCCGCTTGTTAACAAGCTTGGACAATTCCTTTCAGATCCGATGCTTCGAAACATTTTCGGACAGAAAGAAAACCGTATCGACATCGAAAAGGTGATGAATGAGAAAAAGATTCTTATGATTAACCTTTCAAAAGGTAAGATCGGTGAAGAAAACTCGTCATTCTTCGGAGCGATGTTCTTGACCAAGATCAAACAGGCGGGAATGGCTCGCGCAAAACTCGATCATGCATTGCGTTATGACTTCTATTTGTATGTGGATGAGTTTCAAAACGTGGTGACCGATACATTCGAAAACATTCTTTCAGAAGCTCGTAAGTACGGATTGAATTTGACGGTGGCTCACCAATACGTTGGACAGTTGCTTCCTAAAGTTCAGCAAGCCGTGCTCGGTAACGTGGGTTCAATTATTTCATTCCGTTTGGGAGGTGACGATGCGATCAAACTCAAAGCTGAATTTGCTCCGGTGTTCGATACCAAAGACTTGATCAACCTCGGTGTGGGAGAATTTTATATAAAAATGACAATCGATGGTGAATCATACGACCCATTTTCTGCTGAAACATTGAAAGTCCTTCCTCCAACCCATCCTTCATATCGTCAGCGTGTTATCGATGCATCACGACGTAAATTCTCAATTCCTGCTGATATGGCAAAGAAACTTATCGCCGAAGAAGAATCAACAATCATCCGTTCTGCTCAGGAAAAGGCGGCTATCAACCACAGCGGTAGAGGATCATCCGAAGCTGCTGCGCCAGTACAGGAAAAAGCTGCGGAGCCGTTGATCTAGTTAGAAATTGCATAAACCGTTCGGAATGCTAGAATCAAAAGACATGACGACAGAAAACCGGATTTGTCAAAACTGTAAGCAAAATTTTGTTCTTGAAGAGGACGATTTTTCATTTTATGAAAAAATGAAAGTTCCAACTCCTACATGGTGTCCAGAGTGTCAATTTGTTCGGCGTATGGTTTTTCGTAATCAAAATGCGTTATATCGACGAACAAATAACGCACCTGAAAAAGAAGGGCAGAAAATAATTTCTATATATTCTGACGACAAAAAATTGACCGTGTATGATAGAGAACATTGGTGGGGTGATTCATGGGATCCATATAGTTATGGGCGAGACGTTGATTTCACTAGACCATTTTTTCAACAACTCAAAGAACTCATAAATGAAATACCATGGCCATCACTGATGAATTGGAATTCAGTAAATAGTGACTATTGTAACTGCACCAGCGATAATAAAAACTGTTATCTTGTCTTTGGGGGTGACTATAACGAAGATTGTTCATATGGAACATTTAATATGCACTCTCGTGATAGCCAAGATCTCTACCTCGTAAATAAATGTGACCTTTGCTATGAATGTACTGACTCAGAAGAATGCTATAGACTTCGTTTTGGGCAGTATAGTAAAAGCTGTTCAGATTCATATTTTCTTTATGATTGTGTGAATTGTACCAATTGTATTGGGTGTGTTTCGCTTCGTAATAAAAGCCATTGTATTTACAACAAGCAATACACCAAAGAAGAATATGATACTCTAGTTGCTTCGTTTAAACTTGATACTCGAAGTGGTCTCGAAGAAGTTCGTAAAGAATTCGAAACACTCAAACTCACGTTCCCGCATCGCTTTGCGCATATTGTGCGTTCAGTAAATTGTACGGGTGATAATATTTCAAACGGTAAAAATTGTATCGACTGTTTTGATCTTGAAGCTGGTTCTGAGGATCTGAAGCATGTCTTTTTATCTGGAGGACAACTTCGTGATTCACGCAATATGTCACATGCTGGTCATGGATCGGAATTACTCTATGATTCATTTGGTGTTTTTGCTGGGTGTCAGAACGTGGCGTTTTCAATATACTGTAAGGCTTCGACAAATGTTACATATGGATATAACTGTCATGCTGGTAATTATCTTTTTGGCTGTGTTGGTATGAGAAATGGTAGTTATTCGATTCTTAATAAAAAATATACAAAAGAAGAATACTATGAACTTGTTCCTAAAATTATTCAGCACATGAATGATATGCCATACATGGATGCTCAAGGACGAGAATATCGATTTGGAGAATTCTTTCCAATGGAACTTTCACCATTTGCATATAACGAAACTATTGCTTTTGATTACTATCCACTCTCAAAAGAAGAAGCAATTGCTCGTGGATTTTCGTGGAAAGAACCAGAAGAAAAATCGTATAGTATTACAATGCCGGTTGCTTTGATGCCGGATGCTTCAAGTGAGCTTGATGAAAGTATTTTATCTCAAGTAATAGAATGTGCTCATCAAGGGAAATGTGACGGACATCAATGCTCAACTGCGTTTAAAATTGTTCCACAAGAGCTTCAGTTTTATAAACGTCTCAACCTACCACTACCAAGCTATTGTCCAAGTTGCCGTCATTATATGCGCTTGCGTTCCCGAAATCCAATGAAGCTATGGCGTCGAGATTGCATGTGCGCTCGGCCAAGCCATGGACATGAAGGGAAGTGTCAGAATGAATTTGAAACAAGTTACGCTCCAGATCGAAAGGAGACAGTTTTTTGCGAGCAATGTTATCAAAAAGAAGTACTCTAATGGAAACCCGAAATTGCCAAAACTGCAAAAATGACTTTCAGATTGTTCAAGAAGATTTTGATTTTTACAATAAGATCAAAGTACCTCCGCCGACATTTTGCCCGGATTGCCGGATGGTTCGTCGTATGAACTGGCGTAATGAGCGCTCTTTGTTCAAGCGAGAATGTGCCAGAACAGGCAAGCAGTTGATTACTATGTTCCACCCTGAGTCAAATGTTGTTGTGTATGATCGAGATATTTGGTGGAGTGATGAATGGGAACCAACGGAATTTGGTCAAGAATATGATTTTTCCAGGCCATTTTTTGAGCAATTCAAGGAACTACTTTCAGTAGTACCGTTAGCGAATGTCGGCAATACAAATGTCGTAAATTCTCCATATGGAAATCATAATGCGGAATGTAAAGATTGCTATTTATTATATGGATCCTGGAAAGGTGAGAGAGTTTCGTATTCACGAGGAGCATTGGATGTAAAAGATTCTTATGATTTATCTACAGTGGAAAAATCAGAACAATGCTACGGTGATTTAATTTGTACTGGTCTCTATAATACTCATTTTTCATATAACACAGATGAGTCTTTTAATTCTTACTTTTTAGATCATTGCATTAATGTCCAGGACTCAATCGGCTGTATTAATTTGAGAAGCAGACAAAATTGTATTTTTAACCAACAGTATTCTAAAGAAGAGTATGCAGAAAAAAAGAAGGAGTATGATTTCGGGAGCTATGCGGTTTTAGCTGGTTTCAAAAAAAGATTTAACGAATTTACGCTGCAATTCCCGCATAAATACGCAAATATTATTAAATCAGTGAATTTTAGCGGCGACAATGGGATGACACTGAAGAATGCGTATTATTGCTTCGATGCGTATGGTGATGTGGAGAATGCTAAATATGTAGCGCATGTTGTCGGACTCAAAGATGGATATGATGGCTACGGTTTTGGCGCTGGGTCAACAATGATGTATGAAGGTATTGATTCTGGCCTTAAGGCGGCGAATCAGTATTTTGCTGTGCTTGCCCATGGCAATTTTGATACTCAATATGTGTACATGTGCTACAACTCAAAGAATTTATTTGGTTGTATTGGATTGCGTAAAAAACAATACTGTATTCTAAACAAACAGTACACAAAAGAAGAATATGAAATGCTGGTGCCTAAAATTATCGAACATATGAAGCAGATGCCATATGTTGATGTAAAAGGCCGAGTATATTCGTACGGTGAATTTTTCCCAACCGAACTCTCTCCGTTCGCGTACAATGAGACTATTGCCCAGGAATATTTCCCATTATCCAGACATGACATACTTGATTATGGATATCTGTATCGCGAACACGTCAAAACGGAATATGCGATAACTAAGCAATCAGAAGAGTTGCCAGATCATATCAACGATGTAACTGATGCAATTACTCAGGATATCATCGCATGTCCGAATCAAGGGAATGATCTCACTCAATGCACAGCTGCATACAGAATAATTCCAGAAGAGTTGGCATTTTTACGACGACATCAAATTGCTTTGCCGAGGTATTGTCCGAATTGTCGGCACTACGAACGTCTGGCTAAACGCAACCCCCTTAAACTCTGGTCACGAACATGCATGTGTCAGAATCCTGCTCATAACCATGAAGGGAAATGTCCAAACCAGTTTGAGACTTCATATTCTCCAGACCGTCCGGAAATAGTGTATTGCGAAAGCTGCTATCAAAAAGAAGTGTTATAGTCTACATATAAATGCAATCGCACACCAAACAATGTAAGAATTGCTCCATCGACTTCACGCTTGAAGCCGATGATTTGAGCTTCTATGAAAAGATAGAAGTGCCAGCTCCGACGCTCTGTCCTCGTTGCCGGCGTATTCGACGTCTATCGTGGAGGAACGATTTTAATCTCTACTCACGTTCTTGCAGTCTCTGTGAGAAGAATTTTATTTCAATATACGCCCCAAATACTGGATTTACTATTTTATGTCCAAAATGTTTCCATAGCGACAATTGGGATCCGTACAAGTATGGCGTTGAGTATGATCCGACTCGTTCGTTTATGGAGCAAGCAATCGAGCTCAACAAAAAAACTCCTGTGCTTGGAATCGTGAATGACCACGATATAGGCAGCGTGAATTGTTTGTACACAAATGATGTTTGTTTCGCAAAAAATTGCGCCATGGTTTTTATCGCATGGCGTGTCGAAAATGTCTTTAATTCCGTGTCACTTGCCGCAGGTAAGGATATGTCTGACACACTAATCATTGCCGAAGAATCGCAGTACTTATACGACGGTGTTGCAGCGAATGGCGTTTCTAACTGCAGAAGCGTGTATTGGTGTTCAACATGCATTAATTGTGTTCTATGTTATGACTGTCGCGGGTCTCAGGATTGTTTCATGTCTACCGGTCTTCGTAACAAAAAATATTACTTTAAGAACCAGCAATATTCAAAAGAAGAATACCAGGAAATTCTTGCTTCATATAAACTTGATACACGAAGTGGTTATGAATGTGCACGAAAAGAATTTAAAGAATGGATACAATCATATCCAAGAAAATTCGCTGAACTCCAAAACAGTGTTGCGTGTACTGGTTCAGATATTATCCGCGGAAAGAATACCAAAGCATCAGCATTTGCTTCATTTTCGGAGGATTCAAAATTTACGCACAACGGCGTAAGCTTCAAAATGTGCTACGACTGCGAGGTGGGAGGGGAGACAGAACTTGCGTATGAATGTATTACGCCCGATCAATCATCACGAAGCTTGGGGACTATTGAAAGCTGGAGAAATACGTTTGCGTCATATTGTTTTGACTGTCATGGCTGTAATAACATTATGGGCTCAACCAGTATCAAGAAAGGCGAGTATGTTATTCTCAATAAACGATATTCAAAAGAGGAGTACCAGGTTCTTTCCAAAAAAATTATTTCCGATATGAAGGAACGAGGGGAGTGGGGAGAATTTTTCCCATCCAGTCATTCTCCGTTTGGTATCAATGAAACTCGGGCAAACTGGGATTTGAAGCTTACAAAAGAAGAAGCTTTGGCAAAAGGTTACAACTGGCAGGATGAAATCCAGCAGACAAAAGGGAAGGAAACAATTTCTCAAGACAAAGTTCCGGATTCAATTAGCGGTGTAACGGATGAAATTTTAAAAGAAATTCTTGCTTGTGAGAGCTGTCAAAGAAATTATCGGATTCTGCCGGATGAGCTTTTGCTGTATCGACGACTGTCCGTTCCAATTCCTATTGAATGTTTCTTTTGCCGGCATATAACAAGACAGAATATGCGTGGCGGGTATGATTTGGTAGCACGACAGTGTGATTGCACGAAACAACACTCGAATCATACGGATCGTTGTTCGAATACGTTCGAGACTTTTTTTACGGAGAGCGAGCCGCGACCGATTTTCTGTGAGGAATGCTATCAGCAGGAATTACTATAATTAAATATGTGATTTGTGTCCGTCAGCTAAGCTGGCGGATTTTTTTATTAAAAATTGCTATACTTTGTCCGTGAATACAACTTGCAAAAAGTGCCACATTGGGTTTGATATTACCGAAAACGATCGGTCATTTTATGAAAAAATGAACGTAGAAGCTCCAGAACTTTGCCCAATATGTCGCGCTCAACTTCGTCTTAGTTTTCGTAATGAACGGGTCTTCTACAAGCGTGCCTGTGATAAATGTAAAAAAGATGTCGTTTCAATGTACAGTCCAAACAAGCCCTATACTGTCTGGTGTTACGATTGTTGGTTTGGCGATGACTGGGATGGGACTGATTATGCTCAGGACTATGATCCTTCAAAACCATTTTTAGAACAATTTGAAGAACTTTGGAAAGCAGTTCCAAAAGTCGCTTTGATCTATGTACGTTCTCCTGGAAGTGATTACATCAATATTTCTGCTGATAACAAAAACTGCTATTTTATTATTGAAAGCTCGAACAACGAAGACTCTATTCATTCGTACTGGATTCAGGAATGTCGCGATGTTATCGATACGTCGTTCGCTTCAAAGTGCGAGCTTTGTTACGAATGCGATGATTGCTATAACTCCTACAAATTAAAATATTCCAAAGGCTGTCATGATTGTCGCGAAAGTGCATTTTTGCTCGACTGTAAAGGATGCTCGGATTCATTGGGCTGCATCAATTTGCGCCAGCAGCAGTATTGCATTTTTAATCAGCAATATTTTAAAGAGGATTATTTTGAAAAACTGGAATCATTTAGATTAGATACTACGGAAGGAGTGGAAGCATTCCGAACTGCATTCGAAGAATTTACGCTGACGCAACCGCGTAAATATGCTGAAATTGTGAATGTTGCAAACTCATCTGGAAATTACATCAAGCATGCCAAGAACTGCGAGCAGTGTTTCCATTGTTATGATGCAGAAGACAATAAATATGGCGTGCATATTTGGAGAAATGCCAAGGATACTATGGACTGTGATACTGCAGGGCGTGGGGCAGAACGGATTTACAATTCCATCAACGCCGGATTGGATACATCAAATCATGTAGCCACTGCAGTATGCTGGGGTTCAACATTTGCTGGGTATTCGATGTATTGTTTTAATTCGAATAATATTCTCGGTTGTGCAGGATTGCGCAAAAAGGATTATTCGATTTTAAATAAACAATATTCGAAGGAAGAATACGAAGAAATTTCAACCAAGATTATTTCTGAAATGAAAGCAAGTGGGGAATACGGTCAGTTTTTCCCTCCGCAGTTTTCCTGTTTTGGCTATAACGAATCTGCTGCACAGGAACAGTTTCAGTGGACCAAGGAAGAAGCTTTGTCGAATGGATTCAAGTGGGAAGATACGCTACGAGGAACATTTGGTAAGGAAACACTACAGTGGAATCAAGTACCTGATGCAATTGGGGAAGTTGCTCTTGATCCAGCAAAAGAAATTTTTGCATGTGAGTCTTGTACCAAAAATTACCGCATCATTCCAAACGAATTTTCATTTTATAAACGGTTAGAGATTCCGCTGCCGCATCTGTGTCCTGACTGCAGGCACGCGCGCCGCTTCGCGGCGCGCGGCCCAAACATGCTCTTTGACCGCACCTGTTCAAATTGCGGCATACAAGTCCAATCGCCATATTCAAAAGATCGTCCAGAAATTCTCTACTGTGATACTTGTTACAATCAGGCATTTGCGTAAAATGGTTTTTTGTGCTATAATGTAGACCATTTTCTAACCATTAAAAACAGCATACAAACGATGAACGCAAGTATTAACAAGTCGAGTTTAATATTACTCGCATTTATTTTAAACCCAAAGTTAGCTGAACGAATCAGGGATTTTCAAAAAAATATGATTAGACGGTTTGGATTGCCAAAAGATTCGTATCCTAAGGTGCCTCCCAATATTCCGTTTCTGAGCGCAAAATGGATTGCACCAGAAAGAATAACTGATTTAGAAATAGTTGTGGACACTTGGGCACTGAAACAAACCGCTACACCTATTACTCTTGGTAGGGTTAAAAATATCCAAGATAGTAGTGTATATTTGGAAGCATTTCCTGCCCACAATCCATATTCAGGTTCGTTAACTGAATTATTTTATCGGGTTTTTACACAAGAAGAAAAGGATCTACGAGAGCCTTATCATTACTTGTTGATTCCCATAATCAAAAAAATAGTTCCGGGAACAGAGTCTGCAATAAGAGAAATTACAGAGCATTTATTGACGGAACAAATTGATGACTATATTGAGATCAACTCAATTTCAATCTTGAAGTACGCTGACAACAA
>DALYCO010000005.1:8431-19847 GCA_031973655.1 Minisyncoccota bacterium
GAGGTAAATAACGTGTATAGATTATTACAAACAGAACCGCTTGAGATGTATTTCTCTTGTGGTTTTTTTTATGCACGCTCCTTTTGTATATTTTAAATATCTTGGTATACTTATCTCAGCTAAGCCCGATGGGCCGTTGCTTAACATACTAACCAGATGGATTTTCCATTCAACAAAGACATAACGTACTTCGCGAAGACTAACTTCCGAGGTACTGATCAAATGTTCGGTATCAAGCGAAAGGACCGACGCCAGCACATGTATGTGCTCGGTAAATCCGGTACGGGTAAATCCGTAATGCTTGAGAACATGATCATCCAGAACATCCACCAAGGTGAGGGTGTCTGTGTTGTCGACCCACACGGAGAACTTGTTGAAAAAATCCTAGAAACAATTCCACCAGAACGCGTCAACGACGTGGTGTATTTCAATCCGGCTGACACTGACTACAACATTGGATTTAACGTGCTCCAGCTCGACGACCCTCGATACAAACACTTGGTTGCTTCCGGACTGATGGGAATCTTTACCAAGATCTGGGCGAATGCCTGGTCTTCTCGAATGGAATACATCTTGAACAACACGATCCTCGCGTTGCTCGATACACCTGACACAACATTGTTGGGTATTCCACGTATGTTGGTGGACAAAGACTATCGCCAGTACATCATCAACAATTTGAAAGACCCGGTGGTGAAAGCTTTCTGGGTGCACGAATACGAAGCATGGCGAGACCAGTTCCGTAACGAAGCGATCGCTCCGATTCAAAACAAAGTGGGACAATTTTTGTCGTCCAACATTGTGCGTAACGTGGTAGGACAAACACGATCAACAATCAACATCTTCGACATCATGAACAACAAGAAGATTTTCTTGGTGAACGTGTCAAAAGGACGTATCGGTGAAGACAACTCAGCGCTCCTTGGAGGTATGTTGATTACCAAACTCCAGCTCTCGGCCATGGAGCGTGTTCGTATTCCAGAAAACCAGCGTGAAGACTTTTATCTGTATGTGGACGAATTCCAAAACTTCGTTACTGACTCATTCGCTTCAATTCTTTCTGAAGCGCGTAAATACCGTTTGTGCTTGATTATCGCTCACCAATATATCGCTCAGCTTGAAACTGCGGATTCAAAGACGGTGAAAGACGCTGTATTCGGTAACGTTGGAACAATGATTATTTTCCGCGTTGGTGCAGATGATGCCGATGCACTTGAAAAAGAATTTGAGCCTGAATTCGTCGTTGAAGATTTCGTAAACCTTCCGAACTACCATATTTATAACAAACTCATGGTTGATGGTGTTACATCACGACCATTTTCTGCAAAGACGTTGCCTCCGGTAAATGTGCAGACTTCAGACGAGATTCGTAATTCAGTTATTGAAACTTCACGAAACAACTTTACTCGACGACGCAGCGAAGTTGAAGCTGAAATTCAGAAATGGAGCTCGACGGTGCCAGGAACAACTCGACCAGATGGGGAAGAAGTGGAAGGAAAATTTAAAGCAACTTGTT
Source organism: Minisyncoccota bacterium (assembly GCA_031973655.1). Classification (GTDB taxonomy): domain Bacteria; phylum Patescibacteriota; class Minisyncoccia; order Phycocordibacterales; family UBA9973; genus DALYCO01. Next base: position 9,948 of record DALYCO010000005.1, read on the forward strand.
CAAACTGCGGCAAAGATATTTATGTGCCATTTGAACCCGAAGCAGGACGACCAATTTACTGTAAAGAATGTTTATTTAAAATCAAAAATGGCGAAGTTGAGGCAGCTGCAGGTTTCCGTCCGCCAAAGGAAAAGCGCGACAATATTTCATACGATGCATTGGCAAGTCTTGGTATTGAATTCAAGACCGAAGCGCGTTCTCCTGCTCCTGCTCGCTACGATCGTCCAGCGCCGAGACCACTTGCACCAGGTGCAGGTTCTTCGAATGCACCACGATTCGTGCCTCGACCTGCTACACCAACTCCTAATCCTGCGCCGGTGACTGCAACAGCGCCTGCAGTTCCAGCACCAGTAACGAATATTCCTTCCGCAGCTCCAGTTGCACCAAGACCTGCGCCTACTGCTCCACGTCCTCCAACAGTATCTACTTCTACACAAGCACCAGCTTCAGCTGGAGCTCCACGACCACAGACTCCACCTCCTGCATTCAGACCTACACCGCGTCCTGCTCCAGTCCGACCTCAGCAGTCAGTACGAACCCAGCAAGATGAAAATATGCCACCACAAGGCATGATTCGCGCAGATTCACGAGACATGTCTATTGCAAAAGCAATGTCCGAGCGCCAGGCACCGAGTGATGTCTCATTGCCAAATCCACGTGTAGTTCGCACTCCGATTCGTAAAGAACGTAAGATGCCAGATACAAGCGGACTACAGAGTCTACTCAAAGATGCACTTGGGGGCGTATTAAGCAATTCAAAACCACAGCCAAGAGCTTCAGAAGCATCACAAGCAGAAGAGCAGCAGCCATCAGCGCCGAAGCCGACAATGTCTTTAGATTCTCTTAAAAAAGCTACTCCTTCTCATTTTATATCTCCAACAAAAGATGCAATGCCAGAACGACAGACAATGCTTAAAGATGCAATTTCTCTCGCTATGGGCGAACGAATTTCTGCAGTAGAAGAAAAGGTCACTGAAGTACAGGAGGCAATAGATACTGTTCAGGATGATGTAAAAGAAGCCCAGGAAAAAATTCAAACGGAAGCAGACCAGAAAAAAGAAGCTGAACGTGCTGAAGAAGAACGACTACAGAAAGAAAAAATTGAAAAAGAGCGCGAAGAAACTCGTTTGAAAATGGAAAAAGAAATTCAGGAAAAAATGGAGCGAGAAATCGAAGCAGAGAAAAAACGATTGCAGGAAGCAGAAGTAGCTCGCCTCAAAGCTCTTGATGAAGCAAAGGCGAAAGCCGAAGAAGAACGTAAGGCTGCTGAAATTGAACGTGACCGACTGAAGGAAGAATTGCGACAGACGGAAATTCGCGCTCGCGAAGTAGAGGCAGAAAAGAAACGTCTTCGCGACGAGGAAGAAGCTCGACTCAAGGTTGAGCGTGAAATGAAAGATCTTGCTGAAAAAGAAGCAAAAGAAAAGCAGCAAAAAGAACAACAGGAGAAAGAACAAAAAGCGAAAGCTGAACAAGAACGCGAAGAACACGAAAAACTGGCAAAAGAAGAAGCACTTCGCAAGCTTGAAGATGATCGACTTCCTCCTCCTAAAGTTCCTGTTTCTGAACCAGAGCAGCCTCCGAAAGCAAAAAAAGCAAAAGAAATTCCTGAAGATCTTTTGAAACAAATTTTAGATTAGTTTGAGTAGGAATTTATATAGCATCGATATACTCAAGGCATGAAAAAAAATGCCTTGGGTGTATTTGTTTTGGTTGGTTTTGCGGTAAGCGTTAGCTGCGGCGCGGGCGAAGCCCGCGCCGCAGCTCCTGTAATAATAAACGAGATCATGTACGATCTTAAAGACCTTTCTGATACCAATCATGAATGGATTGAGCTCTATAACTCCGGCAGTACTTCTGTATCACTCCAAGGCTGGAAATTTGTCGACAGTAGTAGTCATGTTCTTAATGCGCCTCCAGCAAATGGAGGACAGGGAAGTCTTCTGATAGAACCGAATGGCTATGTAATTCTTTCTGGAGATGCCGCTACATACCTTGCGGATCATCCTGGATACTCAGGTACGGTTATTGATACTGTCATGTCACTCAACAATGCTGGAGCAACGCTCACAATTGTGGATAGTAGCGGTTCCGTCGTAGATATCATTATCTACACCAGCGATCTCGGCGGAAACTCAGATGGCAAAGCATTATCCCGGCTTGGACCAGATATTTTGACTCCAAAGCTTCCAACACCTGGATATGAAAATGAAACTGTGGAGGCTGAATCTGACGGTACTGATGAAAATGCGCCGCCGGAAACTGAGGCCATTTCCGGCGGCGCCGCACCACCTCCACCAACCAGAATAGAAATTAAACCCAAAAATATTCCCTACGATATAAAGATGACTATCCCTACAAAACTGACTGTCGGCGTGCCCATTCCTTTTTCTGCCAAAGCAACAGGAACATTAGGTGAGGAATTATATTCCGGAATATATATCTGGAGCTTCGGCGATGGAGAGTCCACTATTCGAAACGACAAGAATGAGTTTACCTATACCTACGCATACCCCGGAGAATATGTAGTGCACCTTGAATATTATGTATATTCCAACCAAGAAAAACCGCTTGCAGTCGCGCGCAAAACGGTAAAAATTATGCCGAGTATGTTGTCTATTACTAAAATAAATAATGACGGATCTATTCAAATTTCAAATCTTGGAAGCCAAGAAGTAAATCTAAAAGGCTGGACGGTGTCACACGGTGTCGCCAAGTATACCTTCAAAAATCATATAATCATATTACCGAAGGATGCAATTACACTTAAGCCTTCACTTATCAATCTTGTAGCAAATAATTCTATACCCAGACTTGCTGATCCTTCTGGTGTAGAAATGCCATTAGTAAAACCTCCGGAAGTTCAGATAAAATCGACAGCAACGAAAATTATTGCTTCAAAATCTTCCACTACGGTTGCAGAGATGGTAAAGCCAGCAGTCGAAAAAAATACAGTTTCCAAAGAAAAACAAATTTCTCAGCCCTCGCGGAAACTTCTCGTGATTGCGGGGCTTGGAAGTTTTATATGTATTGCTATACTTTCAGCTCTTTTTTTGAAAACAAAAAAGAGGGAATCAGACCCTCTTTCTACTTTTGAATCTTAAAGTATTTAACGCACCTTAAGAGTACTCTTTGTTTCAGGGGCTGGTTCTAGAACAGGATTCGGTGCTTCTACAGCAGTCTCTACCTCAACTGGAGTTTGAACTTCAATAATTGGCTCATTTGATACCGGTTTTGGTGCTTCTGTTGGGTTGCTTGTGTTTAGTACTTCCTGGTTAGGTGTTTCAGTTTCTGGAGTGACTATTTCTGAATTAACTCCAATACCTGCAATTACTTCAATAGTAGTAACGGCATTTGAAAGTGCAGCATCAAGGCCTGAAAGTGATGTATCTGGTGATTCAATTTGTGCGTCAGTCGCCATCATTGCAGCTACTGGTGCACCGCCCATTGGTGCCATTTTTGCCGACATCATTATGGTGACTGGTTCTGGTCTTGCTGGAGCTACTGTTTGAATATCTGCAAGTGTAGCCAATGCAATTTCTTGAGATCGAGCAACACGGCCTTCACTGCGGAGTTTATCCAAGCTTTCTGTATATGTCGCAAATGTTGCGTTGAATGATGATTCTGTTTCAAGCGCGACACGAGGATCATTGATTGATCCATTTTCGCGGACAGCTTTGATTTCTGTCACACGTGTAGCGACATGCCCAGCATTGATTTTTGTTTTTGATTCGGTTGAAAAAGTAAATGTTCCTGCGAGTTTTTCAGTAATGTTTGTTTTAACTGCGTATAGGCTGTCACCAGGAAGTGCTTTCATTGAAGCAAAGGAAAGGGAAGTTCCACCAACAATGAAGCCAACCAATGCGAATGCCGCAGCTTTGGCAAAGAGCCCCATCATTCCAAACGAAGATGTGTAGGGAGATGCTACTAACGCATTTGTCGGAGCAGCGTAAGATCCACCTGAAATATTCATCAGGTTCTTTCGAATAGCCGCACGCTCAGCGTCCGTCATTTTCACCCCTTGGGCCTTCTTCAGTTGTGTGAATATATCTTCCATAATAATTGTTTTGTTTATTCTTGTGCACTCTGAGGATTTTATTCTCGATCTAGATACAGTTGTCGAAGCTTTTCCGTTCCTCTGTGTATCCTGACCGAAATGTTGTTCTCACTTTCTCCGGTTACGATGGCTATTTCTTTTATTGAAAGGTCATCGATGAATCTCATAATGATGACATCGCGATAGGTATCGCCGACTTCGCTTAAAAGTTCCATGAGCTTTTTCGAATCGAATCCGTTCATAAGGCTTTCTCGCTCGTCATGCTCAACATCGAATCCTTCTTCCATCATGCTGTCGAGTGAGCCGCTTTTTTTCTTGCGGCGGTAATCGATAACGAGGTTGCCTGCAACACGATACAAGAATGCTTTGATGTGTTCAATCTCTTTCCCATCTTCGAGATACTGCCAGACCTTGATAAAGGTATCCTGGGTCAGATCAAGCGCCACTTGGCGGTTGGATGTCTCGAACAAGCAATAGCGAAAGATCGCATCGTTGTAAGCATCGTATGCCTGCATGAAAGCAGATTGTGTATCAGGTACGCTCATATATAAAGACGGGGTTACTCCCGAGTTCTTACAATAGTATATCGTACCAACTCATTTGATGCCAGAGAAAATTGGCCGGGGAATTAACAGGTAAGACGAATTCCCAGACATTGTTTGTCCGGGAATTAGAAATTTTTTTCGATGTGGCTGCTTTTTTATGAATTTTCATTTTTTAAGCGATTGTACGCATATACTTCTTTTAGGATGGCTCCTCCTATTAGAATAATTGGCGTTACGAATGCAACGATGTACCACTGTCTTTCGGGAATGGCTAAGATTGCGAATTTAAGCATGCTTAGGCCGTGTAGAATTGCTAGTAAGGTTTCCATTTTTTTGATTGGTTTAGATTAAAGAAATATGTTACTGGATTCATAGATAGAGACGCACGAAAACACCAAATCTTACAATTGTCAAAATAGGCTTGATTTATAGGCGTATTTACAGCCGTATAGTATACTTGTGGATATGAATCCAACTAAAAAGGTGCTCATTATTGGGGGCGGATTTGCCGGAATTGAAACGGCTCGAAAGCTTGGGAAAATGAAGCTTAAAGATGTTTCTGTTACCCTGATTTCCAATAAGTCATATTTTGAATACTATCCGGCGCTGTATCGCGTCGTCACTGGCGCATCTCCGATCGAAGTCTGTGTTCCACTTACAGATATGATTCCTAAAAATGTTGAAATCATACTCGACAGTGCAGTTGGAATCGATCTCACCGCGAAAACTGTTGCTGGGGCAAGTGGTACTGCCTACTCGTTTGATTTTATAGTTCTTGCTCTCGGAAGCGAAACAACATTCTTTAATTTGCCAGGCCTTCCTGATCTTGCTCACGGATTCAAGTCAGTCAAAGAAGCTGTCGCGCTCAAGAAGCATCTCCATCTTCTTTTTGAAGGAGAAAGCAAAAGTGAAAAGAGCGATCTCGTTTCCCATTTCCATATTGTTATTGTTGGAGGTGGTCCGTCTGGTGTAGAAGTTGCCGGTGACCTTACTGCATATATGCAAAAGCTCTCTACTCACTATGGAGTGGATCCTTCGTTGGTAACTATTGATCTTATTGAATCAAATAATCGTCTTGTTGTCGCAACACACCCAGATGCTTCTGCAAAGATTCTCGCGAGACTTCGTAAGCTCGGAGTAAACGTTTTCCTTAATCGACAGCTTGTTTCCGAAGAAGTTGAACAGATATATCTCAAGGATATGAGCATGAAAGCAAAAACGCTTATCTGGACTGCCGGCACAATGATCAATAAATTGTTTTCTTCAATCCAAGGACTTTCATTTTCTCCTAAGAAACGCGTACTCGTAGATGAACAGATGCGAGCGGTTGGATTTGAATATGTCTTTGTTGCCGGAGATGCTGCTTCGACTGCATACAGCGGACTTGCGCAAACTGCGATCTATGACGGAGCATTCATTGCTGAAAATATTCGACGCTCAATCGATGGTAAAACGCTCAAGCAGTATGTTCCAAAGCCAACAGCATTCTCAATTCCAGTAGGTGAAGATTGGGGAGTATTCGTAATCGGAAACATCCGCATCTATGGACGTATCGCATATTGGTTCCGTCATGCTATCGACTTTGTCTATTTTGCCGGAGTACTTTCGCCGAAAAAACTCATCAGCCTCTTCTTCGAAGGATGGCGTTACCGATCAATTGTTCCTAAAGAAGACTAAAAAATATGAAAAAAAACATTCCAGAAAACAGCACATCAAAAAGCACACCCAAGACTACCTCGTGGGGAGAAGCGGCAGAATGGTACGACAAGCTTCTTGATTCTGATGATTCTTACCAAGCAAAAGTCATTCGTCCGAACCTAGTTCGTCTACTTGGTGATGCTAAAAATACAACAGTACTCGATCTCGCCTGCGGACAAGGTTACTTTACCCGCATGATTCGCGAGGCTGGCGCAGAAACAATTGGCGCTGATATTTCAAAGGAGCTCATTGCTTTTGCGGTGAAAAAAACAGGAGCACGTGGTATTGATTACCACATCAGTCCAGCTCATAAGCTCGGATTTTTAAAAAATGGATCTGTAGATACCGTTGTCTGTGTATTGGCATTTCAGAATATAGACAATCTTCCTGAAGTAATGAAAGAACTTTCCCGCGTCCTCAAAGAAAATGGAAAAATTATTTTGGTCTTGAATCATCCTGCATTTCGAATTCCGCAGGCAAGCGATTGGGGATTTGATGAAAAGAAAGCACTACAATATCGCCGCATGGATTCATACATGTCTGAAAAAACAATTTCTATTGAAATGCATCCCGGCAAAAAGGGAACTGAGAAAACAGTTTCATTCCACCGACCGCTTCAGTATTATTTCAAGCTGTTCAGTAAGAATGGTTTTGCAGTGACACGATTAGAAGAATGGATTTCACATAAAGCTTCACAGGCAGGTCCGAGACAGAAAGCGGAGGATAAGGCGAGAAAGGAATTTCCGATGTTTATGTGTTTGGAGCTTAAAAAAAGCGTATAAACAGTTTGTTGACAAAAATGTTATAGGATGTTTAAATAAGACAAACGTGATTAGAAAAAACCGGATTTCTAAATTTAGAAGCTCGGTTTTTTCTAACCACAAACTGTTCTTATGAAAAAAACTAACCTAAACAAAAAAGAAATTTTAGCCCTCTCAATTCTTACTTTTTTTCAAACGTATTTAGAAGATTCAGTTGAGACAAAGTTGGAAAAAACACTTTATGTATTCGTAAAGAATAATGTAGTTGAGGCGCGCAAACATGCTTGGCTTGGAGAAACAGTTGAAACATTACTTACAATTGATCCATTAAAAATCAAAACCGACTGCACTCTAGATGGAGTACCTTATGGACCCAAATCGCATGATTTGATTAGACAATTCTTTATAATCCATGGTTTTAAAAATGAAGGAAAATATCCTTTACTAAAAAGCTTGCAGAAAGATAAAGAATTGGAAGATATTTCTGGTCGTTTAGGTAGAAGATGCTATGAGAACCTTGAGCTTGATTTGCAACTCAAACACCCCCACATGACAACTTAAATACACGCTACTTTATTGCCTTTAAAGTCCAATCTTATGGTTGGACTTTTTTATTTGTAAAAACCCCTCTTTTAGGGTAGTATGCGTATACAATATATGAGACAATCACAACTTTTCACCAAGACAAAAAGAGAGGACCCAAAGGACGAAATGTCCAAGAATGCCAAGCTTCTTTTGCGTGGCGGGTTCGTTTATAAAGAAATGGCAGGAGTATACGCTTTTTTACCCCTCGGCCTTCGAACATTCAAAAAAATTGAACAGATTATTAGAGAAGAAATGAACGCCATCGGCGGACAGGAAGTTGTGTTGACTGCGCTCCAAGAAAAAGAACTTTGGGAAAAGACAAACCGATGGAGTGATGATGTAGTGGATAATTGGTTTAAAATTCAAGGACAAAATAATTATTGGCCAGTTAGTTTGGGCTTAGGTTTTACTCATGAGGAACCAATTACCCGAATGATGAGAGAGCATATTTCTTCATATCGGGATTTACCGATTGCGGCTTATCAGTTTCAGACAAAATTCAGAAATGAAAGCCGTGCAAAATCGGGCATCATGCGCATGCGTGAATTCGTAATGAAAGATCTGTATTCTTTTTCAAAAGACGAAAAAGAGCATAATTTATTTTACAGAAATGTAAATGAAGCTTATGTGAGAATTTTTAAGAGAGTCGGTATTGGTGACATAACTTATATGACTTTTGCTTCGGGTGGGGTGTTTGCTGAATTTTCTCATGAATTCCAGACGTTAACTGATGCTGGTGAGGATACGATATATATAAATCCAGATCAATCGCTAGTAAATTCTGCAGTAAATAAGGAAGTATATACGGATGAAGTGCTGCAGAAGCTTGGTTATAATAAAAATAATTTAATCGAGAAAAAAGCAGTTGAAGTTGGAAACATCTTTACTTTAGGCACTCGATTTTCTGAAGCATTAGGGCTTACATATAAAGATGAACAGGGGAATGAAGTGCCTGTTTTCATGGGTTCGTATGGAATTGGTCCAGGACGAGTCATGGGTACAATTGTTGAAGCCCTCTCTGACGACAAAGGAATTGTTTGGCCGGAATCAGTTGCGCCGTTTAAGGTTCATTTGCTTGTGCTTGGCGATTCTGAAGTCGTAAAAATGCGCGCTGAAAAATTGTACATGGAACTCAACGAGACTGGTATTGAAGTTCTCTTTGACGATCGCGCTGGTGTTTCAAACGGCGAAAAATTCAATGACTCTGATTTGCTCGGTATGCCATATCGAATTGTCGTTTCTGAACGAAGCCTCAAGGAAGGCGGATTTGAGCTCAAAAAGCGAACTGCAGAAAAAGGCGAAATTATTCCATTTGAATCCATTGTTAGTTTTCTGAAATAAACCATGTTTAACAAGCTGTACCAACTATTTTCAAACGACATCGGCATTGACCTCGGAACGGCCAATACTTTGGTGTACCTGAAAGGGCACGGCATTGTTATTAATGAGCCATCTGTTGTTGCAGTTAACCAAAAGACCGGACAGATTGTTGCAGTTGGCGCTGAAGCAAAACAGATGCTCGGACGAACTCCTGGACACATCAAAGCAATCCGACCATTAGTGGACGGAGTTATTTCAGACTTCGAAGTGACCGAAGAAATGCTTGCGTACCTTATCGGTAAGACAGAAAAAATTTCCAAAAAAATGTTCCGACCACGTGTTGTTGTCGGTATTCCTTCAGGAGTGACAAACGTGGAATCGCGCGCCGTCTATGACGCTGCGAAATCTGCCGGCGCGCGCGAAGTATATCTCGTGGAAGAACCGATGGCTGCGGCTATTGGTATTCGCATGCCGATCAAAGAAGCCGTTGGTTCAATGATCATCGACATCGGTGGAGGAACGACTGACATTGCGGTAATCTCACTTTCTGGAATCGTCCGCTCAAAGAACCTCAAGGTTGCTGGAGACAAACTCAACAGCGATATCATTACATACCTCAAGGATGAATTTAAAATCTTGATTGGCGAAAAGACGGCTGAGAGCGTAAAGATGGCTGTAGCTTCAGTCATGCCTGGTAATTATTTTGAAGCCCAGGTTCGTGGACGCGATATGGTTTCAGGACTTCCTCGTGAAGTGATCATTACTGACTCAGATGTTCGTGAAGCGATCGGTTCTTCAATCAACCAGCTTATTGATGGAGTGAAAGAAGTTCTTGAAACAACTCCTCCTGAAATTCTCGGTGACGTCATGCACCGCGGTATTATTCTTTCCGGCGGTGGAGCGCTTTTGAAAGGACTTGATGTACTTCTCCAAA
>DALYCO010000006.1:0-10996 GCA_031973655.1 Minisyncoccota bacterium
CGCTCGCATGTATCAGCTTGTAGGACGAGATATTCCCGCAGAGATTGGTACGGAGAAATTTCCAGAGACATGGGATTCAATTAAAATTGAAAAGCTCTCGTTCTCATATGGAAACAATGAGGCATTACGTGATATCACATTTACCATAAAAAAAGGAGAGAAAGTCGGTATTGTCGGATTATCAGGCGCTGGCAAGTCAACGCTATTCAAGCTCCTTCTTAAAGAACGAGCGGACTATACCGGAGACATCAAAATCGGTTCTGTCTCCATACCAGATATTAAAGATGTTGAATACTACCAACATGTCTCAATCGTTCCTCAGGACACTGAAGTATTTAATTTCTCTTTGAAAGAAAACATCTCAATTGTAAACCCAGATGCAAAGCATGATCCGAAACTTCTCGATAGAGCGATGGAGGTCAGTCACGTAAAAGACTTTCTCCATAAACTACCAGAAGGCGTTGAGACCCTTATTGGCGAACGTGGGGTAAAGCTTTCCGGTGGTGAGCGTCAGCGACTGGGAATTGCTCGGGCGATTTATCGTCAGCCTGAAATTCTGCTTCTCGATGAAGCGACATCACACTTGGATTTGGAATCAGAAGAAAAGATCAAAGACTCCTTGCATAAATTCTTCGAGGGAATTACTGCTCTCGTCATTGCGCACCGCCTCACTACAATTCGCGAAATGGATAAGATCATTGTCATTGAAAAGGGAAGAATACTTGAGCAGGGAAGCTTCGATGAACTAATGGAAAAGAAGGGAAGATTCAATGAGTTGTGGCTTAAGCAGAAGTTTGATTAATATTGAGAAACAAAAAAACCGCCTTAGGCGGTTTTTGTTTTTGCATCTTCTTCAAGCTTGATGTGTCTCCAAGATTTCCAAAAGAAGTATCCGATAATAATGAAGGTTATGAGTGGTGACATCCAGTGAGGAATATGAGCACCGAATGCATCGAGAAGCATGATTGTTCCGAGGCCGAGAATTGAATACATCGCACCGTTCTTGAGGTACGCGTACTTCTTGATGTTGTCCACGTTTCGAACAGTAAGTTCTCGAAGAACAAATGCGCCAATACCATTACCAATTAAGATGAGTGGAACTGAAAGAGTGAAGGCAAACGCACCAAGTACGCCGTCAATCGAGAATGTTGTATCGATGACTTCAAGGTAGAGGATCTTGGAAAGGTCAGACATATTTTTATTAGTACCTGCAACCAATTGGCGTTCCTGTTCCTCAGCATTCTGCTTGAATCCGTGTGTAATGAAGAATGCTGTTGATCCAACTACGGCACCGAAAGCCATAATGGGATTCATTTTTGTAGCAAACCAGACGATAAGCGCAAGGAGAATAGATACTACAGCGTAAAACCAGATGCCCTGTTTACGAAAGAATTTTTCGCCAGGCAGTCCGAAGTTTTTGTCTTCGAGGAAGAGCCAATGGAAGAAAAGAAAAACCAAGAATGTTCCGCCTCCCGCGAGAAGCATTGGAGCAGATGTTTCAATCGCCATGAGAACTCGAGGGTCGTTAGAGAATGTAGCAGTCAGTGCCTCAATAGGTCCAAGTCCTGGTGTTGCTACCCAGACGATAAGCCAAGGAAGGAGACCGCGGACCACAACAACGGCAAAGAGGAGACCCCAAAAGAGGAACCATCTACGAGCTTTTTGACTCATAGTGCTTAATACTTCGGCGTTGACGACGGCGTTGTCGATCGAGGAAATAACTTCAAAGAGAACGAGTCCCAAAATGGTGATAATTGACGGTAGTAATAGCATAATGCCTATAGTATCAGTTTCTTTCGAAGTATCCAATTATCTGCTATTATTCGTGCACATGAAATTACTCTATACATATCTTACTCAGCACAAGAAACTTCTCGCCCTTACCCTCCTTTTGGCGACAGTAAACCAAGTCTTCTCGTTACTTGATCCGCAATTTTTCCGTCTGATTATAGATAATTTTGCGTCTCATCCAGAGCAATTTACCGTGAAAGCTTTTATAACCGGCGTACTGCTTCTTTTGGCTGGTTCTGTTTCCGTTGCCCTCGTTTCCCGAATTACGAAAAATTTCCAAGACTATTATACAAACATCATTTCTCTTCGTGTTGGTGCTCGCTTGTACACTGATACGATTGCACATGCTTTCTCACTTCCATATGGTGTTTTTGAAGATGAACGCTCGGGGGAATTATTGCAGAAAATTCGCCAGTCTCGCGACAATTCTCAAGCATTGATTGCTGTCCTTATTGGAATGGTTTTTGTTTCTTTCGTTGGATTGATTTTTGTTATTATCTACGCGCTTACCGTTCACTGGAGTATTGGTCTTGTGTATATTGTCATGATACCAATCGTTGGGTTTTCAGCTTTTGTAATTGGCCGCAAAATCAAAGCTATTCAATCGAGCGTTGTGAAAGAAACCGCAGCGCTTGCTGGTTCAACTACAGAAACAATACGAAACATTGAATTAGTAAAAAGTCTTGGTCTCGAACACCAGGAAGTTTCGCGATTGAATTTCACCAATGATCAGATTCTTCAGTTGGAATTTAAAAAGCAGAAATCAATTCGCTACCTCTCATTCGTGCAGGGGACAATCATTAATGCCATCCGCGCTGGATTGCTCCTTTTGATGGTCTGGCTCGTGTATACCAAAGCAATAACTGTCGGTGAATTGTTTTCATTGTATATCTATTCATTCTTTGTGTTTGGTCCACTTCAGGAATTTGGCAACATCGCTACAAAATATTACGAAACAAAAGCATCACTCGAAGCCGTGGAAAATTTCCGTGTCATGCCTTCAGCTCCAAAACCAGAAAATCCTGTTCGTATTGATCATATTGAAACAATTGTATTCAAGAATGTTTCATTCAAATATGAAACCGCTCCAACAGATACCGTCTCAGATATTTCTCTTTCAGTAAAAGCGGGGGAGACGATCGCTTTTGTCGGTCCTTCAGGTTCAGGCAAATCTACACTCATCAAGCTTTTGACAAGTCTCTATTCTCCAAACTCAGGAACGATTTCCATTAATAATGTTTCGCTTGAAACAATCGATGTAGATACATTGCGTGAGCGTATTGGCTTGGTGCTCCAAGATACGCAGCTCTTCGCGGGAACTATTCGAGATAACCTCGTGTTTGTGGATGACAGCGCAACCGATGCTGCCTGCCTTGATGCGCTTCGCCGCGCGCAAGCACTTCCATTGATTGAACGGTCAGGTCTCGGACTTGATACTCGCATCGGTGAAGGTGGATTGAAGCTTTCAGGCGGTGAACGCCAGCGTCTCGCTATCGCCCGCGCACTTTTGCGAAAACCGGAAATTCTGATTTTCGATGAAGCAACTTCAGCACTTGATTCAATTACGGAACACGCAATCACGGAAACTATTAAAGATATCTCAAAGACTGAAGAAGGAATTACTAAAGTTCTCGTTGCGCACCGACTTTCAACAATCATTCATGCGGACAAGATTTTTGTTTTGGAAAAAGGAAAGATTGTTGAGTCAGGAGACCACCGATTATTATTGGCAAAGAAAGGACTCTATGCAGCGCTCTGGAGAGAGCAGCAAGGGGAACAGGCGTAATTTAATTTCATAATTATATGCAAAAAATTCTTGAGAAGATAAAGATCACCGGCCCAATACTTATTATTATCGCAGCATCGCTCTGGGCTGTTGATGGAGTTATTCGTCGCAGCCTATATGAACTATTACCGCTCCATATTATTTTCTGGGAGCATTTGGTTGGTGCGCTGATTCTTTTGCCTATTGGATTCGCATTCTGGGATCAGGCAAAATTGAGCAAGAAAGAATGGGCAATGATTGTTTTCGTATCGCTTCTTTCAGGACTCATTGGAACACTATTCTTTACTACTGCACTCCTCAAGACCCAGTACATTTCATTTTCCGTTGTATTCCTCCTGCAAAAATTACAGCCTCTCTTTGCAATTACAACTGCAGTTATTTTCCTAAAGGAAAAGGTTTCGAAGAAGTATCTTGCATGGGCAGCACTTGCTCTTGTTGCAGCGTTCTTCGTTACTTTTCCGAACGGCACGATTAATTTCTCAACCGGTAGCGCAACCGCCATCGCCGCTCTGTTTGCTCTCGGTGCAGCAGCCGCGTGGGGATCGTCAACAACATTTTCAAAGATTGCACTGTCTCAACAGAATTCAACGTTGATCACCGCACTTCGGTTTGGAATCACTACCGTCTTGGCATTCATCGCAATTATTATCTTTGGAAAATTTGGTACATTGGCGTTTCCAACAATTCCTCAAAGCATTAAGTTTATTATCATCGCGCTTTCAACAGGCATGGTGGCACTACTCATTTATTACCGTGGATTGAAATTCACTCCTGTCCGTGTCGTCACTATTCTCGAATTAATATTCCCGGTTCTTGCTGTGTTTATTGATGTGGTTTATTACGATAGCATTCTTACCGTGACTCAGTACTTGGCTGCTGCTGTTCTCTTGTTTGCAATGTACAACATTACTGTGTTACAAAATAAACATGAAATTTAAGACTATTACAGTTCCAGGAAAAGGCCGAGGCAAAGATCTCGGTTTTCCTACCATAAATATGCAGATCCTCCCGGAGCTTGTTCTTGGCCTCCAAGAGGGAATTTATGCTGCGCGTGTGACAGTGGAAAACGAAACCTACGGTGGTGCTCTTTTTTATGGACCTGTGCCAGTGTTTGATCAAATCGAAAAATCGCTCGAAGTTTACTTGGTAGATTCAGGATATATTTATGTTGGCCCTGGTGCCGACATCGAAGTCGAGCTTGTAAGGTATATCCGACCTGTTCAAGACTTCTCAAGTGTTGAACTGATGCTGCAGCAGATGGAGAAAGATGTGATTCAGATTCGAACTATTTTGGAAAAAAAATAGGACTGAACATTACGTTCAGTCCCAGTGCGTTTACTAATCTACCTGTCTAAGTTTTTACAATTGTCTCTGTCTCACTATAAAATTCCTTTGGGAATATTAGAAGACGAAGCGGGATTTTACAACTAACCTTGGCCAGCTCTGAGGGATACACCAGCATGTCTTCCTGTTTAAAGAAAACAGTTACTGCTGGTTCTCGATTCCACTTACTTGGAATAAAGAATTTAGGAACACTGTTGGTGTAACCGTCAGCTTTATTCCAAGGTTCTTTTATTCTCCAGATTATTCCTGAACACGTAATCCGCTTCTCTTTAGAAGAAATCGGAGTTACATTCCAGTAGCAAACTGTTCCTGCAGATATATCATAGGTAAGCGGTGTGTCATATTTTGAAACAAGGAAACTATCCTTAAAAACAAGTTGGGAAAACCCTGCGCCATCACCAAGGGCGTTTAAATATAAAAGTATTTTTTCCGCAGGTGTTTTTGAGTGCGCATATATGTTTTTGCAGTTAGGGCAGAAAATATGTTCACTTGTAGGCATTTCAGTATACATAGGTCCACCATATACTACCTTCATCGGATCAGTTGGCCGTGAAGACTCCCATTGGAAGCTTTCATGTAGCTGTACACTACATACAGTGCACATCTCTGGTCGTATGAAGTGTGTGGTAGGAACAGTGATGACTTCAGGATTAAGGGGATATTTTATTTCTGGTAGCATGTTAATTTTTTTATCACTCTACAACATAGTCACAAAAAAGCAAATTTACTTGTGTGATATAATTACATCCATGAAACCAGCAAAAGCTAAAAATGTTCGGCTCTCTCCGGACGTCATTCCAGTCGAATACAAGGTAACACTTCGCCCAGATCTCGAAGCACATACGTTCGAAGGTGAGGAAGTAATTGATATCAAAATTTCCAAAACGACAAAAACAATTACGCTCCATTCTAAAGATCTCAATATTGCCGTAGCCCAGCTTCAAAAAGGGAAGCGTACCATTGATGCAATTATTTCTTACAATGACGAAAATGAAACCGCTACTTTTTCTTTCCCGTCTTTAATCGCTCCCGGTACTTACCAGCTCCACACAGTTTTTAAAGGAATTCTCGGTGCAAATATGCGCGGCTTTTATAAGAGCCAGTATGTTCTCGATGGCAAAACACAGACAATGGCAACAACACAGTTTGAAGCAACGGATGCTCGACGCTGCATTCCATGTTTCGATGAACCCGCACAGAAAGCAGTCTTTCATGTAAAGCTCGTTGTGCCGATCAACAAGACAGCTATTTCAAATACGCTCCCTGTTGATATCAAAGAACACGAAGCAGGTTTCAAGACAGTAACTTTTGCTCCAACTCCAAAGATGTCGACATACTTGCTCGCATTCATTGTCGGTGACTTTGAGTTTACCGAAAAGAAAACAAAGAATGGTGTGCTTGTCCGCGTGTTTGCAACACCAGGCAAAAAAGAACAGACACGATTCGCACTTGAATGCGCAGTTAAAACATTGGAATTTTACGAAGATTATTTTGATATCAAATATCCACTCAATACGTTGGATATGATTGCTATTCCTGACTTTGCCTCCGGAGCAATGGAAAACTGGGGAGCGGTAACATACCGAGAAACAGCACTCCTTGTAGATCCGCTACATACTTCAACTCGCGTAAAACAATGGGTTGCTTTAGTCGTTGCTCACGAATTGGCCCACCAGTGGTTTGGAAACTTGGTTACTATGGAATGGTGGACTCATCTCTGGCTGAATGAGGGTTTCGCATCATACATCGAATACTTGGCAGTAGATGAACTTTTTCCAGAATGGGATATCTGGACACAATTCGCTTTTGCCGATCTCGGGGCAGGACTTCGCCTCGATGCGTTGAAACATACTCATCCAATTGAAATCGATGTGCATCACCCAAATGAAATCGGAGAAATTTTCGATGAGGTTTCATATTCAAAAGGCGCATCAATCATTCGCATGCTCGCAGGTTATATTGGCGAAAAGAATTTCCGTGACGGTTTGCGCTACTATCTCAAGAAGCATAGCTACAAGAATGCTTCAACTGTTCATCTCTGGGAAGCATTCGAAAAAATTTCAAAGAAGCCGGTTCGAAAAGTCATGCAGAATTGGACTGGTAAGGGAGGGTACCCATTAGTAGAAATTACTACCAAGAAAGATACATTTGAAATCAAGCAGTCTCGATTTTTGAGCAGTGTTATTTCTGCGGCAGAGATTAAAGATACTACTGTCTGGCCAGTCCCAGTGAAATACATTTCAGACCGTGGAACAACACATGAAATGCTCTTGGAAAAGAAAAAAGGAAACATGGAGCGTTCCCAAGATCTTTGGCATAAGTTCAACGTAGGAGAGACAGGATTTTATCGAACTAAATATGATACGACCCAGTTGCATGAATTGATTAGTCCGATTGTCAGCGGACGATTGCCGGCAATCGATCGTCTTGGGGTCATCCGCGATCTCTTTGTACTCGCTGAAGCAGGGCAGTATGAGACAACAGAAGCACTAGATTTCGCGCGACATTACTCAAGCGAGACTGATTATACTGTTTGGATTGAAGTCCTCTCAGGCCTTTCACATATCTACAATCTTGTTTCAGGAACATCATACGAAAAAGCATATAAAGCATACGCACTTAGTATTATTGGAACTGCAGCAGAAACCATCGGCTGGGAAAAGCGTACAAATGAGGATCATACAACCACCTTGCTCCGATCTTCACTTTTGTTCCACGCAGGAATGTATGGAGACAAGAAAGTAATTGCTCATGCGCAAAAACTTTTCAAGAACAAACAGAACGAACCAATCAATCCAGACCTACGTGGCATGGTGTATAACCTTGTCGCAATGAACGGGGGAAAGAAAGACTATTCAGAAATCAAGGCTATGTATCTCAAGGCTGAAAGCCACGAAGAACAGAACCGATTGCTTCACGCACTCGGCAGCTTCAAAGATGCAAAATTGGTTACCGAAGTATTGCGGTTTGCTATCGGCGGACAAGTTCGACTCCAGGATCGAAACGGTATTTTTGGATCAGTGCTTTCAAATGAAGCAGGCCGCGTAATTGGCTGGAAATTCATGAAAGATAATTGGACAAAGCTTATCGCTGATTACGGCGAAGGCGGACATCTCCTTGCTCGACTAGTAAAGCCACTCAATCATTTCACTTCAAAAAAAGACGCTGACGACATTAAAAAATTCTTCGCAAAAAACAAAGCACCAGCAGGGGAGCGAACTATTGAGCAAGTACTTGAACACATCTACTCAAACCACGAATGGCTCAAGCGAGACGGCAAAAAAATCGAAAAGTTCCTCAAATAATATACCCGCAAAACACCAAGTCATTTGCCACACATGGCCCTAAGCTGCTCATGATGCCGACGTATGTACTTTGGAACGCGAGGCTGGCCGAGCGGATCAAAGTGCATACTGAGGCTTCTCCGAGAACGCTAATCCCAGTTACCACTTTTCCACTATCTAAATTTCTTGTCTTGTAAGATAATGATGGAAGCCCCGTCTCTATCAACATGGAAACAATCCAATTTCGAATGAATAAAAACCTATTTATCGGTATCCTCGCATTCCTCGCAGGCGCCGCACTTTCGTATATTGTGTTTACTCTTATTGCGGACAAGCCTAAAACTAGTGTTAATCCTATACCAGTAGAGCAGGATAACGGAATCGGTGGACCAGTTATAATAGATCCAACCATAACACCATCTCAAACAAACCCCGACGAAAACATTCTCGTCTCCAAAGCACTTGGAATTTCATTCTCATATCTAAAATACGGCTACAGTTACGACGAAAATGATCACGGTATTATCCGTTCAATTTTAGTGAATAGCCCAAAAGTTGAAGGAAATAAAATCTCTTTCGGCTCTACTTATAGTTCTTCAATGACCATGTATCTTAAACAAGAAAACCAGAGCTTGGAAGCAGCAGTAACGAGTCAATTTCTTTCTGGAATTCCTGCAACAAAATGTCTTCCTGTTCGTGTAGTCGCTGGAACTGAAAGCGCTTACTACACACCAGGTAATGGTATTTCGTATGTTGTTCTTCGCTCAATCACGCCAGGTGGATGTCCTTCACAGTTTGATTTCAATAATCCATCCGCAGCCTTCGTTTCGTTTTCTTCTCAGCCAAATAAATTCTTCTACGTAGTCGGTGAGCCTGATGGTATGATGCCGCTCATCACTGCGGAAGGGAAGCCATTTTGGACGACGATGAAGTTTACAGTTAATTAATAATAAGCGAGATTGTATGCGAAAAAATATATTGATATCAGTGGTTGTTGTGCTCGCGATAGTTTTAGTCGCACTAATCCTTATCCAGACTTTTAAAGTGGATGAAAAAAATGTTGCTAATTATCCAGAACCAGAAACAGTAAAAAATAATAAATTTGATAAAGTATTTCTATTGGGCGGAAGCATGTCTGCTGGTGAATTTTCTGGTGTAGGCATTGGTTTCGCTCCCGCTACAAATGATGGATCTCTTGTTCAGCGAGTATATCCAAATTCCCCAGGAGAAAAGGCGGGGATACGCCAGAATGATGTGATGAAGAAAATCGGAGATACCGTTCTAACACAGTCACACGGAATAACTGGCGTAGAAAATTTACTTCGAGGACCGAAAGACACATATGTCACAATTTCTGTAGAGCGAAACGGCAATCCTTTGGATTTTCAAGTGAAGCGTGAACTAATCTGTTGCGATACTCGTCATGTAAGCAATAATGATATTTTCACTTCCCAGGATTTTCAGAATTGGGAAACATATGCTAAAGGTAATAATTTGCCAATCGCTCCACTATATACCCGGATGTTTTTTGTAAATGGTAAAGTGGTTTTGCTTAATGTTAAAGAGAGTACTATTGAATCAGCAGTATCATCAGACTTAATAAATTGGATGAAAGGTTCAAAAGCTTTCGAGATCCCTGCAATGACTTTTGGTGAAGACGGAACTCGTTCGGTATATAGCTCTTTCTATTTTGGAGCCGGAGCAAATAAGCTATTTTCTTTCATAAACTCCCAAGATTTCGTATATCAGTTTTCGGGTAATGAAGGTATGGACGGAGCTCCAATATCATCGGTTACTTCAACGAAAACAATCCTAGCCTCGACTGATGGGCTTACCTGGGTAGAGCTTGAAAATCCAGCTTGGTGGAAAGACTGTCAGAATTGCAGCACTAGCATTGAAAACACTTTCAAGTTGAAAGAGAAAATTTTTGTAATTACAATGGAAGCGAATTCAGTTGCTGACATAAACAATCAGAAACATACACTATCTATTCATTCTTCAGCGGACGGTGTAGTCTGGGAGACAACAAAACTTGATCTGCCTACGCAAACTGTCATTGTTCCTTTTGGAGATAAAATAATTGCGTACTCTTATGACACTCAATCTAAAATGACAGAGGTTCGGTTTTCGATTGATGGTAAAACATGGACAAAGCAAGAAAACATAACATTCATGAATCCAGGTTCGTACATTAGTCCCGTTTATTTTTATGAATTGAATGGAGAAATGTACATTCAGTATAGTGGAATCGAGGGGCCACAGGCTTGCAGTCCAAATGGATGCTACTATAAATCAAAAGACGGTATTGTTTGGGAGAAGATCGATCTCACAAATACACTTTTGAGCAAAATTCAAGCAGGACTATATATAGTTTTACCAGAAACATTTGGTGTAAAACAATAATAACAAGATTCAAACCCCGCTTCGGTACGAAGCGGGGTTTGTGTTACCATATTCCCGTGACCGACAAGGAATTTATTAAAGAAATATACCGTTACTTCAAAGCCCACGGCCGCGCTCATTTGCCGTGGCGACAGACGACTGATCCGTACAAAATCCTTGTTTCTGAAATCATGCTCCAGCAGACGCAGGCGCATCGGGTAATCCCTAAATATGAAGAATTCATAAAGAAATGGTCAAATTCCAAAGCCCTAGCAAAGGCTTCAAATATTGAGGTTTTAAAGGCTTGGAGCGGCTTGGGCTACAACAGACGAGCATTGAACCTGAAACGAGCAGCAGAGGCCGTTACAGGGCTTTATAAGGGCATTTTCCCTCGAGATAGAGAAGGATT
>DALYCO010000006.1:11006-14515 GCA_031973655.1 Minisyncoccota bacterium
ACCAGGGGTTGGTCCGTATACAGCTGGAGCTATTTCTGCCTTTGCATACAATCATCCGTTAGCCATTATTGAAACCAATATCCGGAGCGTCTATATTCATTTTTATTTTCCAGGCAAAGAAACGGTGAGCGATGCTGATCTTCTTCCTATTATCGAGCGAACGCTTGATCAGAAAAATCCTCGCGACTGGTATGCAGCGCTTATGGACTACGGAGCGATGCTGAAATCTACTAAACCGAACCCAAGCAGAAAGAGTAAGCATCATACTTTACAGTCAAAGTTCAAAGGATCGGTCAGGGAAGTGCGTGGAGATATTCTCCGCACACTTTTGAAGGACAAAAAAGCGACTTCTAAAAAACTTCAGAAAGAATTTGAAGTGGATCGATTCGAAAAAGCAATCAACGGACTTTTGAAAGATGGTTTGATTAAAAAAACTGGAGCATCGTACACGCTCGTGTGATATAATAATCGCATGTCATTCGAAGGTCGTATGGGTGCGCCGGCTCCGGCAGCGCCTGGTCCAAAAAAAACTGAATCAGTTCCACAATCTCCTGATCACAGCAGGGGGTATCCTCCTAAACTTATTCCACCAATGCCGGCTCCTCGTCTTGAAATGCAGGCTCATACTCTCGGAGAAGAATTTGAGATCGCTCAGGCTGAAAAAGTGTTGAGCGGAATGATTACACCCCAAGAACTCGCACAAAAGTTTGGACCAAAAGCAATGGAAGCCGTTATGTTGCGCGTCCAAAAGAAAAGCCAAGAGGAAGTCGAAACTGAAACACAGGCGCAACTGCCTCCGCAATCTGCAATTCCAAAAGCTCCAAATCCATACTGTGCGGTTATTCCTGGTGTCCTTGAGCGGTACTCTAAAAAAGGGAAGACTTTTGAAGCTGAACAGGAATTTTTAGATCTTCTTGAAGATCTTAAAAAAGACCCTCAATTCCTGAAAATACTGAAACAGTATGACCCGCTCATGGAAGAGTTCCCTGATTACACGGAAACCTACGAAATGAAAGCCATGAAGGACTTTATCGAATTAAATGCTAGATTAAGCTCGTAACACATATGAAAATACACAAACTCGGCCACTGCTGCCTCGTCATCGAAGTTAATGGAAAGCGGATCATGACTGATCCGGGGGATTACAGTACGCTTCAGGATAACGAAATGGATATCGACATCATTCTTATAACGCATGAGCACGGTGATCATTTGCATATTGAATCTCTTAAAAAAGTAATGCTCAACAATCCTCAAGCAAAGGTAATTACAAACTCTGCTGTTGGAAAAATATTGGAAGCGAAGCAAATTCTCTTTACTGTTCTAGAACATGGTGAATCAAAAACTGATCACGGTATTCTCTTTGAAGGCTTTGGCGAAAAACATGCGGAGATAACGCCGACTTGGTCTCAAGTGCAGAATACTGGTTACTTTATTGACGACAAATTGTTTTATCCTGGTGATGCATTCACCAATCCGGGCAAGCCGGTGGATATTCTCGCGCTTCCTGTTGCTGGTCCTTGGATGAAGATTTCTGAAGCTGTTGCGTATGCACTTTTAATTAAACCTCGAGTTGCTTTTCCGGTCCACGAAGGTGGACTTAAACAGCCTGGTGTTTCTCACAAAGCCCCAGAAAAATTACTGCCAGAACAAGGCATTGAATTTGTGCCGATGGTGGAGGGAACAGTGCATGAGTTCTAAAGAATAAAAAAACCGCTAGTAAGCGGTTTTTTATTTCTCTATTCCAAATCTTCTTTTTCAATAACCGAAAACTTTCCCGGCTTCAAATTTCCTAAGTGCACGCTTCCGATGCGTACTCGTTTGAGATCGACTACTTCATATCCAAGCGCTTCACACATTCTGCGGATCTGGCGATTCTTTCCTTCTACAAGAACGATAGAGAATTTCTTTGGTCCGATCTTTTTTACATCAGCTGCTTTAGTGAAATGTTTTGCCTTCTTATTTGTTTCAATTTCAACTCCGCCTGACATATTCTCTATGAAGTCATCGGTAATTTTGTCATCGATCTCAACCTCGTATTCTTTTTCATGTTCGGATTCTGGATCAAGTAGTTTTTTTGTTACACGACCATCGTTGGTCATGATGATCAAGCCGTGTGAATCTTTGTCGAGGCGGCCGATAGGGTAGACTTCCGTTGGGAAAACAGTGTGGTGAACGATATCAACTTCATCTCCTTGAGGTGTTGAAGTGACGATGCCCACAGGCTTATTGTAAGCGAAATAAGCATATGACTTATCGTTGTTTTTTATTTCAACGACATCGGTTTCATTGACCTGAGCTCCGAGCAGCGCTTTTTTGCCATTAATAAAAACCTTGCCTTGTTTGATGAGTAGGTCTCCTTCTCTGCGGCTGGCGATATCCTTGTCAGCTAAGTATTTATTGATTCTCATTATGCTGAAATATTAGAAAGTTTATCAAGTGCGAAGAGGGAAAGAAGAATAGCAACGCCAAGAATCATAAAGAGCATATTATATGTCGTGAACATGAGCAGTATTGTTGCAATTAAAGGAGCAATCAAATATGCGAGTGGTGTGCTAGTCCGGAAAAGACTAATGATTTCTGCGTCGGCATCGGTAATACTACGGAAGAAGTAGCCTTCGGAAACGACTTCGATGATGCTCGCACCGACTCGCGTAGCGAATAATATGAGCGCGAGCACAAGAACATTGCTTTCAGTCAGTAAGTAGCCGAAGAAGAATGTTGCTACTGCCATGATAAGCACGCCAATCTGAAGGAATTCTCGCTCGTGATGAATGATGTCGATGAGTCGGCCGATAGGATATTGGAAGATAACGAATGCAACGAGCATGATGGTGAACATGATACCAATCGTTTCAAAAGGTATGCCGTGAACTTCATGTAAATACAATGGGGAATACACCACCATCCAGGCATAGAAAAATTGAAGGGTGAAATTGATTGCTGTTATTCGAAAAAGATCGGGACGGTTCCAGAGTGCGCTCAATGCACCAAGAGTGGATAATGCTCGGTATTTTTGGTCTTGATATGATTTGAGTGAGAACCGAAGAATTATTCCAACTGCAACAAGACAGATCATTACGATTGTGTAGAGAGAGCTGAATCCAAGCATTGAAACGATCAATCCGGCTAACACTGGCGCAAAGAGCCATGCAAAGTTAGTAAGTGAAAGATATGCTCCGCGAATGGCACCTACTTTCCCGTCTGCAGAAAAATGCTCGATAAATATGTCGAGGCAGTACCAAATGAGCGTGTTGGTAGCATTGAATACAATGAAAGAAATGGCAACCTGGTATGCTCCAAGCCCCAACCGTAGGAATGCCAAGGCAATGAGATTAGTGACAATGAGACTGAGGATTATATTTCTATTACCCGCGCGCTTGATGAGCCGTGGGATTACTTCAAGTCCGATTATTGTAATGAAAGCGGCGATCGCGTATACGACACCAACAATTTCAGAACCTAAATGTTCGGCAAGAAATGATGAATTAACGTAAGCAGTAAGGGCA
>DALYCO010000006.1:14525-19713 GCA_031973655.1 Minisyncoccota bacterium
CAATGGTCGCTTTGCAGTCTTCTGATACAAGAACTTCGAAAGATTTTCGCCAATCTGATTCTTGATGTACTCGAAGTTGATAGGATTCTGTCCACGTGAGCCTTCTTCAAGAGATTTCTTGATGATGCGTCGTGATTCGTGGAGAAGGTCTTGTGATTCTTTGAGATAAACGAAACCTCGAGAGATGATATCAGGGGATTTTCGAAGTTCACCAGTTGCAGCATCAACAGTAGCAACGATAACGAACATTCCATCCTGCGCCAACATTTGTCGGTCTCGGATAACCACTTCCTGCATGTCGCCAACTGAGAATCCGTCTACCATGACGATGCTTGAAGGAGCTTTTTCTTTCAAGACGCGAACCTTTGTTCCTTCGTCATAGATTTCAACGATGCTTCCGTTATCTGGAATGATGATATTTTCTTCTGCTCGTCCTGCTGCACGTGCGATATCTGCATGAACTGAAAGCATGTAGTGATTGGCATAAAGAATCGCGCGTTGATCTTTTTGTTGATCCAGAGCAATTCATCAGCGTTTGCATGTCCCGAAGCGTGAATTTCAGAAATCTTGTAGTGGATGATCTTTGCACCTTGTCGTGAAAGATTGTCTTTTACTTTCTGAACGCCAAGTTCGTTTCCAGGAATGACTGATGAAGAGAGGAGAACCGTGTCGCCCTTCTTCAAGCGAATGAACTTGTGGCTCTTGTTTGAAATGCGCATGATAGCGGCAAATTCTTCACCCTGTGAACCAGTAGCGATAACGACAATCTTGTTGTCTGGATAATTTTCAACATCTGAAACGTCGATAATTGTGTTTGGCTTGAGTTTGAGAAGTCCCATTTCAAGCACGATTTCAATACCGGTTTTCATGCTGCGTCCTTCGACAACAACTTTCTTTCCGTACTTTTCGACAATCATAAGAATGTCCATAATTCGCTGGAGCTGTGATGCGAACGTACCGATGATCAATCGTCCTGAAACATCTCGGATGATTGAGTCAATATTTTCGATAACAGTCGATTCAGCCAATGAGAAACCAGGGTTGGTTGCATTAGTTGAGTCAGTCATCAAGAGAAGGTTGTTCTGAGCTCCGATTTCTCCGAATGCTTTTTCTTCAGCTTCAGTTGGAATTCCACCCTTGTTGTCTACACGAAGATCTCCCGTTCCGAGAATATTTCCGTATGGAGTTTCGATGATCACACCCATTGAGTCTGGGATTGAGTGAGATACGGCAAAGAATTTGACGTATACTTCTCCAAGCTTGATGCGGTCTTCTTTTTCTACGAGCTTAATATCAAGCGGTTCCAAATGTGGAAATTCAGCCTGACGCTTTTCGATCATGATTGAGGTAAGTTTTCGAGTATAGATTGTCGGATATCCCAAACGCTCGATAAGGTAGGGAATGCCTCCAATGTGATCCATGTGTCCGTGAGTAATCACTAGTCCGCGGATCTTATCCTTTCGTTCTTCGAGATATTTTGTGTTTGGAACGATGTAATCGATACCCGGTGTGTCTTCTGTTTTGAATTGGAAACCAGCATCGATGATGATGATGTCATTTCCGATTTCAACGAGCGTCATGTTCTTTCCGATTTCTTCTACTCCGCCGATTGGAATAACACGAATAACTCCCGGAGCTGGTGGGGGAATCATTGCTTCACGATTAGCACTCGTCATTTCTTTAGTGCTGGTACGGAATGCAGATGTCTTTGTTCCGCGCTTAGCACCGAATTTTGAGTACTGGAAAGTATTTCCACGTCGTTGCTTGTCGTCAGAGCGTTTTGGGTTGGCGGTTCGAGGAGCAGGAGTTGTTCCAGCTGGACGATCGAGGTGTGTACCAAGAGATCCTCCCTGTGTTCCATGGGCTCCATGTGGACGCTGTGGTTTGCTACCCTGATACGGGCGATGTGGTGGCCGAGTAAATTTATTTCGATTGCCTCCTGGCATTTGCCCTGGTGCAGTCGATGTCTTCGGCGCTGTATTTGGAGTCTCGTCTTTAACGAGGGAATCCAGAAGTGCTCCCAAAGGAGACTTGTTGTTTTTCTGTGGTCGAGGCATATAGTTCTAGATTAGTGTTCTGGCAAATTGGCGATTGACCGAAGTGCAGAGATAATAAGTTATTGATAATTAATAAATAAAATTGTTATTGATTTGATTTTTTCGCAAAGACTGGCCAGACACGTTCCTCATTTTGATACCATTTCCAGACTGAAGCAAAGCGATCGCTTGCGGCAGTAATAGTTCCGAGGTCGTTATTTTTGGTTTCGCCGTTTGTTGCGTATGTAAATGCCGGGCTGTAGATAAAGATAGCCGGTTTATCCTTTTTCACTTCGTAGGCGAATGCATCATAGAGTTCAGCGCGTTTAACTGCATTGAGTGTTCCGCTTGCATTCTCTAGGTCTTTGTCTGCTCGTGCTGATGCGTACTGGGCGATATTCAATCCTGGATCGTTTCTTTGTGACGAATGCCAGAAAGCAAACAAGTCAGTGTCATGATTGATGACTTGTCCAAAGAACAAGGCTTCAAACTTTCGAGGACGGATGACATTCTGGTTAAGTGCACCCATTTCAAATACTTTCACTTCTACCTGTGCACCGAAAGCATTGAGCATATCCTTGATACGATTTGCAGCTTCTTTAAGTTCAGGAGTATCAGAAGTTGAAATAGCGAATGACAAGTTTGTCGTTGCTGTCTTCTTATTCACTGTAGCTTTCTTCTGCCAAAAACCTCCTTCGCTCTTCTTCCAACCGCTCTTTTCCAACAGGGAAGCAGCCTTTTCCAAATTCTGGTCGATCACTGGATCCTTTGGATCACGAGGGAGTAATGATTCTGGAATAGGGCTGTCGATCACGGAACCATAGCCCGCGAGCACGGCATCCACAATCTCTTTTTTAGAGATGGCGAGCTCGATGGCTGCGACAACATTAGTATCAGTGAAGAGCTTATTTTCTGTTGAATCAAGATACAGTCCAAAAACACGTGGAAGTGTTATAGATTTCACTTCGATATTCTTATCTTCAAGTGCCGCCGCTTCTTTTGGAGAGATTGAGTTGATAGCAGTCACTTTTCCACTTTTGAAAGCATTGATAAGTTCAGTTTCGTTTGAGTAAAACAAAAATGTTATTTCATCAAGATACGGCTTTCCAAAGATGAATTTTGAGAACGCTTCAAGGTTGTATGAAGTCGGAACTCCAGCAGAATCTTGGCTAACCTTCTTTACTTCAAAGGGCCCACTTCCGATAGGATGAATGTTGAGCGTACTCAATCCAAACTGTTCAGCAGTAGTATCCTTCCAAAGATGCATCGGCAATATTCCAAGCGTTGCATTATTGAGGAATGATGCATATCGTTGTTTTAATGTGAATACAACCGTTTTAGTATCAGGAGTTGTAACTGTTACCCCGTCCCAATTTACTTTCTTCGGACTCTTTATAAGAGGATCTTTTGCAAGTCCTACCGTATATGCCACATCTTCTGCTGTTACTTTCGTACCGTCATGGAATACTGCAGCATCCTTGATCACAAATGTATAAGTGAGTCCGTCTTCAGAAATATCGTAGCTTTCTGCGAGATCGGCAATTAACGTACCCTCGGAATCTTGGCGCATCAATCCTGAGTACACCAATGCTGAGAGGTCCTTGTCTGCTTCCGATAGTGCAAGAAGTGGGTTAACAAATCGAGGAGTTCCGATTATTCCTTCAATACTGCGTCCACCATGAGCGGGAATACCAACAAGTATTTTTTGGTTAAGCGCAAAGACAAGCGTAAATACCGTTACGATAAAGACCGCAATACTCAAGATGAATATGATCCACTTGGTACGTGAAAATGTATCGAAGATAAATTCGATGTCGTTTCGCTCAGGAAACAGCTTTTTTGAGAATAGTGACATAGGTAAATAACAAATATACACAATGCGCGGTCACAATATACAGTTGTAAGAAGCGATGTCGTATTAGACGAACAATGCTGCTACTGCAGAAACGATGAACAATGCGCTAAGTACAAAAGTTGCGATAAAAAGAACGCGTTCAAAACCGCGACGCGTATGGAACGTAGCACTTGAATCTCCACCACCGAAAGCACTTCCAAGACCAGCTGATGACTGTTGGAGGAGTACGACGACAATGAGAAGTATTGAGAGAATGATCTGGATCCAAGGGAGGACCTGCGAAAGTGATTCCATAAGTATTAAGATAGCATGGGGGAGCGAAAATGGCAAGATATGCCAAAGATTGGAATTACGTCCTCGGAGAACACTATGCCAAGTATGCCTGAAAGGGGACGCCATAAAACTCTGCTGAGTTTTTGGCTCGTTCTCGCGCCGGGTCGCGCTCCGAAAGCCCCTTTCAGGCATACTTGGCTCCGTGCCCTAGCATCTCATCGCCATACTCATTGGCAATCTGGGTGTTTACGGTAGGGGGCGATGATTGAAATACAGATGGATCAGAGATGTTCATGGCGCGTCGGTGCACTTTTTAAACGCGAGCTGGCGGACAGATCAAAAGTGTTCCGGTAGTGCTCTCTGTGGACATCAATCCGTATTGTTAATAACCCTTATTTAACAAGCTTTTTTGGGTATAAAAAGATTCTTTCGATAATTGCTTGACTTTCTTTTTGATATGACTATAATGGTTCCAGCGTCCTTAATTGAAGGCGCTTTTATATGCCCAAATAAAGCCGAGCCAGGTGGCACGAAACTCGTTTGGAGCGTTTCATTGACAAAACAATAGTTATGCAAAACTATAATCACTGTTTAAGAAGTAAGTAAAAGCCAGAAATGGTTACGGTACTAAATTTTATTTTGTTCCGTTCTATTCAACAAGACATAGTAATATGTTTTAAAGTAGAGTTTGATCCTAGCTCAGGATGAACGCTGGCGGCGTGGATAAGGCATGCAAGTCGAACGGACTTTATATCGACGGAGATGAGATTACATCAAGTCAAAATTTTTATAAAGTTAGTGGCGAACGAGGTAGTAACACGTAGGTATTTCCCCCAAAGTCGCGAATAATTCATCGAAAGGTGGACTAATACGCGATAGTCTCTCAGGAGTAAAGATTTATCGCTTTGGGAAAAGCCTGCGGAATATCAGCTAGTTGGTAGTGTAATGGACTACCAAGGCTATGACGTTTAGGGGAGCTGAGAGGCTGACCCCCACCGATGGGACTGAGACACGGCCCATACTC
>DALYCO010000007.1:0-8349 GCA_031973655.1 Minisyncoccota bacterium
CAGGGTGCAATCGAAGGTCACGAAGGTTGGCAAATTCGATAATCCACAAGCATTTTTATATAATTTTATGATATACTTTGTATACATGAAATTATTATATTCTTCCCACAAGAAGCTCCTTTCTTTATTTATAACTGTACTCTCCATCATTGGGTATGGAGCGGTTGTATTTTCTGCACAACTCGCTGATGGTACACCTCCTCCAGGGCATGGTTATCTGTACGGTGACTCTATTCTTGATCCAGGTTGCGCTCCTGGCACTACTGACTGTTATCAAAATACTGGTGATGGTGTCGGATGGTCTCTTACCGGAGACACAGGGACTGATGGAGGATCATCAAATTTTATTGGCACAACAGATGCTGTTGATTTTGTTGTGAAAACAAACAATTTTGAAATTGCACGCTTTGGTCAAACAGGAAATATTGCTTTTGGAAATTACAATGACGGATCACTTATTGGTCCAGATACCAATGGCAATTCCGCAGTAACTGCATCAGGACTTGGCGCAATGGCCTGGGGTGGAAGTACCGGTAACTATGATTATCCTCTTGCTTCTGGAGACCTTTCTACTGCATGGGGTGTTGCTACAAAAGCAACCAGTGCATACGCTACTGCATTCGGAGACCGAACAAGTGCTATTGAAGAAAACGCAACCGCGTTTGGAACAAGCACTACTGCTTCAGGTACAGATTCAACTGCTTTTGGTCAAGGTACATTGGCAAGTAATTCTGCTTCAACAGCTTTTGGTTATGACACTGCTGCTTCGGGTTATGCTTCAACTGCTTTTGGACAGAGCAGTTTCGCTCGTTCCGCATTTGAAACATCTTTGGGCGTATATGGAACGGATTACGCCCCAACCGTACTAGGCTTGGGACAATTTTTGTCACCGACAGATCGACTCTTTAATATTGGAAATGGTGATGGAGACAATACAGACAGTACTCTTATGGGAGTATGGGGAGATAACAATGATGCCTTCACTATTTTAAAAAATGGAAATGCAGCGTTCGGCATCAATAACTGGGAAGGTGATTCTGACGCAACATCTATTCGTTTAAAATTAAGCGGCCGAGTAAAAGGTACTATTTCTGAACAGGTTGCAAGTTCGACATCAAAAGGCCTTAATGCATTTGAAACAACCCTAACTGCAGCAGCCGATACAACAAATACCTCATATTCCAGTTTGAACGGCACACTCTTATGGGATGGAGGGGCTTTTAACATTTCAAATGTGTCAGGAGGAACGTTATCAGCCGTCTCCGCATCTTCTGCTACAAGCGCTACGTCTTCCGGTACAATCGCATCGATGAACGGACTTTATTCAAGTGCCATTCATCAAGGAACTGGTTTAATTGATAGCCTAGCTAGCCTCAACTTTGTTGCTGCAAAAACGGGGACCGGGGATATCACTGCAATGAAAGGTATCAACGGTACTGCGGCCAATTATAATGCTACTGGAGTTATAGATCAGGCCTACGGAATTAACAGTGTTGTTTCAAGCAACCTCTCAGGTGCAACAATCAATTCTGCTTTTGCAATTGATGCTCGAGTTACGGTTCAAAGCGGAGGTATTGTGAATTCCGCAGACATCATGCACCTCACCTCGTTTATCCGAAACACGGGTTCAATTTTTAGCACGAATGGAATTAACTTTTCAGCAGGACAACAAGGATCTGTACATCAACCAGGTATTGAAGCAATAAATGCAGTATATGGTCTTAATTTTTCTAGTTCAAATGACGGGGTAACCGATTTCCCCTCACTTACTGCGAGTAGCGTCTATGGTATTTATTTTAGTGACAAATCACTTTCTGGAACAGGAGGTACTGAATTTGCTTTATACATAGATGACGCTGAAGCGCAAAACTTCTTCCGTACTGGCGCTCGCTTTGGGGCTGATTCTGGTGATAATCAGATTAGTAGCGCTACCACCGGTTCGGGATCAGCTACGTTATATATCGGAACAAACACAATCGATACAACTGCTCCTTCAGACGAACGCACAAAACAAAACATACTTGATACTTCATATGGTTTAGATGTTTTGAAAAATATTAGAGTTGTTGATTTTATATATGATCAATCTATCATCAATGATAACAGCAAGCAGCACACTGGAGTTTTGGCACAGCAAGTTGAAAGTCTCTACCCTGAAGCTATTGGTCATCGATCCGACGGATATATGATGGTTGATTATAAAACATTTATTCCACTTCTGATTAAATCAGTTCAGGATCTTAATTTGAAAGTTTCTGCTTTGAATATTTCCGAAACGCCAAACAGCGCTTTCTTGTCATCAGTGAGTGGATGGTTGGGAAGTGCAAGTAATGGAATCGCCCGCATATTCACTCGTGAGATTTGTTTGTCGGAAGAAGGGTACGCTGATGAGTGTATTACTCGCTCACAGCTCCAACAACTTAAACAGCTACTACCTCAGCAGAATATGAATAATAGTGGAGGACAGCCAGAACAGCCACCTGCACCTGAAGAACCAGTAGTTTTAGAAACCCCAACTGAGCCACAGCCAGAAATAGTACCGGAAGAAGGTCCATCTCCAGAGCCAGTACCACTACCATCTCCAGAGCCAACACCTGAAATCATCCCTGAAGCCTAATATACTGATAAAAACCCCTTATTATAAGGGGTTTTTATGTGCTACTTGTAAAAATTGCATTTCTATGGCATAGTATAAGTCATTCTTAACCTTAAAATCTAAATAGAACAAATGAAAAACAAACTACACTTTTTCGCTATTGCCACGTTACTTTTACTTACACTGAATGTTAACGCACAAGTTGTTGAATTTTTTGGAGGGTTCGGTACTACCGTTCCTGCACCAGAGGATTCCTTCAGTATTACGGTTACCAACACCGATTCCGCATCCCTTACGTTATACCCGCTGACTGTTTTTGAAAAGGAGGGAAACTTACTTTTTACCGACAAGCAGACATTGTATAACCACCTTTCTACCAACGACCAGTTTGGCTTCGTGCGTGAATTTGCCAGGCTTGTTAAAAGCCCGTACATAGTACACTGCAGAAGGCCAGAATACACCGCGTATGGTGTGAACGGTTATGACTATCAGGTTGCCTACAAACAATTTTCTCCGATTCCATTCTTTTTGTCGAATGCTTCGCATATGTGCGGAGAACGTCAGAATTTCTTCAGCCAGGTTGCTGTTGAAACTGGAATGATTTCGGTTGACTCACTGCTTGAGGTATCCACGGTAGGACATACACTAGGCGAATGGTTGAATGGTAAACCAACATTGCTTGATTTCGATGATGGCGAACCACGGTTTATGGACAAGGTTCCTGGTACTGTTGACGAATATATGTCAGCACAAGACATCATCGATCATCCCGAGTGGTTGGATTCATCCGCCAGATATTGCTATGAGATGCCCGATGGTAAATGTCGTGAGTTAACGCGCGTAACGAACAAGACGTATTCAGACTTTTTTACCCAAAACCCGGTGAGCTATTTTGCACCGCGACAATTTCCTACTGCTGATATAGATGGAAAATGGAAATTGCTGCCTGGTCAATCAATTACGATTAATTGGAATTTTCCAACCTTTGTAATTGACTCAGGTGACTCAGTTATTAGAGCGGGTTTTAATGGTTTGAATTCGGACACAGCAACACTTGAAAGTGCGATGGCAAGCTTTGGAATTATGTTTCCATGGGCAACAGATGCTCAGCTGCTTACCATCTTTAAGGATATGAACTTTGCTATTGTAAATGGCGCTACTTACGATATTACGACTTGTAATTTTTGGAAAGAGCACTTTACGGTATCAACCCACATACCAGCACAGAACAGAGATATTATAATTGGAACTGATATGCGACTGCCGATGCAATACATCAGCAGTACAGCTAGTGGTCCATTTACTCTCGGTGCGTTTCCGGAAGATACCGTTTTACAGAATTCCAGCATTGAGACATTCAATCCCAATCCTTCTGATAATCAATTACAGATTGAAAGTAAGGCACTTCAGTACATACAAGCGGGAAGAATTCCTGCAGGTACTACTGTGGATATGAAGCTAAGGTATAACAATCTTATCTACAAATTTCCGAATGGTTTCCGCGCTGAAATGTTTGGCGCTGATTCTACTAAAGTGCAGGTGGTAGCCTATCCAGCAATGCCGACCGGCATCGCTTCATTAAAACCATCAAAGTTTGAAGTTTCGCCAAATCCTAACAACGGCAATTTCACACTTATCAGCGAAAATGCTGATAACCTTACTGTTGATATGTTTGATGTATTGGGAACAAAGCTGAAATCATTTTCGCTTACTTCTGATAGACAACAAATACACGCTGACGTAGCAAGTGGCGTATATTTCCTAAAATCAAATGGAGCAACAAAGAGAATAGTAATACAATAGATCGTATTGCTGATATTATACAAAGCCAACCGCAGTGATGCAGTTGGCTTTTTTTATATATACGCGGGGACCTAAAGACCCTTATTTTTCAAGCTTAAAATGAGCATTTTGTGCTGGTTTTTGCATGCTGAATATGGTATACTTTCTGAGTATAAATCTAATTGATTCTAAAAGATCCTGAGAGGTTTTTTATTTTTTAATCCACACATACCCATGGCAAAAGACGAATCGAAATCAAAATACGGTGCCGAGCAAATCCAAGTTCTCGAGGGACTTGAACCTGTCCGAAAGCGTCCCGGAATGTACATTGGATCAACTGGTCCTGATGGTCTCCACCATTTGGTGTGGGAGATTTTTGATAACTCACGTGACGAAGCGATGGCTGGACATGCGAACCACATCGAAGTCACGCTTCTTCCTGATAACTTCGTTCGCGTCGTAGACAACGGCCGCGGTATTCCAACTGACATTCACCCAAAGACAAAAATCTCAGCGCTCGAAATGGTTATGACCACACTCCACGCCGGAGGAAAATTCGGTGGAGACGAGTCTGGCTACAAAGTGTCTGGAGGTTTGCACGGTGTGGGTGCTTCAGTAGTGAACGCACTTTCAATATATACAAAAGCCCTCGTTCATCGCGATGGCGGTATTTTTGTTCAGGAATATTCACAAGGAAAAAAGAAGGCAGCTGTAAAAAAAATCGGTTCTTCAAAACAGCATGGAACGATCATTACATTTTCTCCAGATCCTGAAATCTTTAAAGAGGGAACAAAATTCTCATGGAACACTGTAGTAAACCACTTGCGCCAGCAGGCGTACTTGGTGAAGGGTTTGAGAATCACCATTATCGACGCTCGAGAAATGGATGCTGATACTCTCTTCAATAAAAAATTCTCACTCGACGACGCATACTGGTTCAGCGATCTTAATCTCGAAGTTCCTTCGTACTCGTTCTACTTTGAAGGAGGTTTGATGTCATTGGTTAAATATTACAACCAAGGATTGAAGGCAATTCAGGATACTGTTTTCTATATTGATAAAGATCAGGACAATGTTGGTGTGGAAATTGCTTTGCAATACACAGATGAGATCGAAACAAAAATCGTTCCGTTCGCAAACAACATTCATACTCCAGAAGGTGGAACACATGTAACCGGTTTCAAGACTGCGCTGACACGTTTACTCAATACCTACGGTAAGAAAAACAATCTTATCAAGGAAGCTGATGGTGGATTTACCGGTGAAGACGTTCTTGAAGGTCTTACTGCGGTCATTTCAGTTAAGCTTGCTGAAATCCAGTTCGAAGGTCAGACAAAGGCAAAACTCGGTTCTATGGAGGCTCAGGGCGCGGTAGCAACGGTATTTGGCGATGCATTTGCAAACTTCCTCGAGGAAAACCCAGACCAGGCAAAATCAATCATCAATAAAGCAATTCTCGCTGTTCGAGCTCGAAAGGCAGCTAAAGCCGCAAAGGATTCGATCTTGCGAAAAGGCGCACTTGAAGGAATGACGCTTCCAGGTAAGCTTGCTGACTGTCAGTCAAAGAGCGCCGAAGAATCAGAACTCTTCATCGTGGAAGGAGACTCTGCGGGCGGTACTGCAAAGACCGGTCGCGATCGACGAACTCAAGCAATTCTTCCGCTTCGAGGTAAGATCTTGAACATCGAACGAGCTCGTCTCGATCGTATGCTTGCTTCAGAGCAGATCAAGAACTTGGTTGTCGCTCTCGGCACAGCCATCGGCGACACCTTCGATATTTCAAAATTGCGTTATCATAAAGTCATCATCGCAACCGATGCCGACGTGGACGGAGCGCACATTCGAACTTTGATTCTTACGCTTCTCTACCGGTACTTTAAGCCGTTGCTTGATGGTGGATTTATTTACATCGCTCAGCCACCACTTTATAAAATCAAAAAAGGAAAGGAAATCTTCTATTCATATTCCGATGAAGAAAAAGCTGCTGTCATGGGGCAGGAAAAAGACGTTGACCTCGATGAAATGATCGCCCAAGCAGAACGTGACGGAGGCGGCGAAGAAGAAGGTGAAGAGGTAGAAGTTGTCGAAGTGAAAGACGGCAAGCCTCGTTCAGTTAAAGTCCATGTTCAGCGATACAAAGGTTTGGGAGAAATGAATGCCGAAGAGCTTTGGGAAACAACTATGGATCCAGCTCGACGCGTCATCAAGCAGGTCATGATTGAAGAAGCTGTTGAAGCTGATAAGGTGTTTGACATGCTCATGGGATCGGACGTTGCTCCTCGAAAAGCTTTTATCCAGACACATGCCAAGATGGCGGAACTTGATATCTAACTATATATGGGAATGGAATCAAGAAATTTTGGGCCTTCAAAAAATCTTGGCGGAAGAAAGCCTGAGTCTTCTCCATTCAAACTTAAAATTCCCGCTTTTCTAAAAAAGGCAGCGGTTATTACTGCAACAGCTGTTGCGAGCATGCTTCTATATGAAAAACATTATGGTGGAACCGACTATAGTTCAGCCGGTAGTTTTACTGAAGCATTTAAAAAAGCTCGCGAGAATGATGAAAATGTTTTCGTTTGGAATGGAAAAAAATTCACTACCGATCTGATAGACAAAGAATTTTCTGACAATTATTGGGAAAGCAAAAAATTTTTGGAAGAGTACTATAGTACGGATTACTTCAAAAATAAAGGAGTGCTGTCTCTAAGTGATTCTTTGAATCTTGAAGAAGATATTAATGAAAAAATCGAAGAAAATCCACGATATAAAGAATTAAGAGCAAAAGCTGATGTCGGGCTGCTTGAAGATCCAGATGAATGGGACGAGCTTTTTCAATATCAAGAAGCAACGCTCAAGCGTAAATTTGATACACCGGAATTTTCTGAGAAAGCTGATTCCTTGCGCGCTATTCAAAAAAAAGAGAGAATTCTTAATCTTAATGAACCTACTCGTATGTATATTACACACTATAAAGGTGATAAACATGCTGATGGTTCGTATGACCCAAAAACAAAAGAAGTGTATATCTATAAGCCGCGAAACAGTACCGATGAGGTTACTGCCGTTCATGAGCTGACCCATAAATCAACAAGAGGAAATTCGCTGCTGATTTATAATGACTCATTCTATAAATTGACTGAAGCTGCATATAATTCTGCAAAGAATAATCAACATTTTATTAATAAATATGGACAGGCAGGTTTCGATTACTTAAGTGACCCGACGGAAATTGATGCGCGGCAGAATTCAACCCGGTTTTGGCTATATAAGCATTTCAAGGGATATACTCCCGGTACTCCATTTACATCTGAGCACTATGTTTTTCTGGTAACGCATCAAAGTGAGTTGCCGTATGATATAACACAGTTAATGGAATTGTTTCCGGATAGGACTACTTTTATTTCGAATATGAATACCTACTGATTACTTACTATGTTTTACCTCTCACAACCAGAAGTGTTTGATAATCCTATTGAAGTGGTTGGTTGTTTTGTTGAGTGCAACGGGAAAATTTTGCAGTTGCAGCGACACCCAGATAAGCTTGAAGGCCTCTCATTTGGTCGACCAAGCGGAAAAGTGGATGCTGGAGATTCTGACAGAAAAAGCGCCATGGCCCGTGAACTTTTTGAGGAAACGGGCATACAAGTTTCTCCGGAAAAATTCGAAGATGTAGCCTTGTTTTATGTCGTTAATGAACCTTTAAATAAAAATTTCAAATACTATAATTATAGACTCACATTGAGTGAATTACCGGAAATAAAATTGAACCCAGCAGAACACATAGCATATGTTTGGGTAGATGAAAAAGAAGCTTTCGAATCAAAATTAATGGTTGAAGAGGATAATTGCTTGAAATATTTTTATGGAACTAAGTAAGGAAACACTTAAATACTGGACTGATCAGGATTGGATTGATTTGGAACAAGCTGAAACTGCAACAGCAATGTATGCGGTTGCTGATCGTATTTATT
>DALYCO010000007.1:8359-13022 GCA_031973655.1 Minisyncoccota bacterium
ACGCATGCCTGAATCGATTGTTCAAGTCTGCGGCCCGATTGCAACGGGTGGCTTGGGAAGTTTGGAGGCGAATTTGGATGCGTTCAACGAAACAATTAAAAAGCTTCAGTCGCAAGGTTTGCATGTTTTCGACCAAATGCCATTTGAAATGCCGATGCAGAAATTGAAAAAAGATCTCAAGCCGGGAGAATACGCCTACAGTATTCTCGATGATTTTTATCTACCGCTCATGAACAAGGAAAAGATCACGACATTTTATTTTATGCCAAATTGGAAGACTTCCAAGGGCGCGCAGTGGGAACATGATTTGGTTACGAAAATGGGGAAAGAAATTAAATACCTTTAAGGGGGTATGAATTTATCCCCAGAAAATAATCGTAAAATTTGGTATACTTACAGTATGATAGCCAAACACCGATCTCTCTTCTCAAATAAATACTTCCTCGGATTTCTTTCGACGATTGCTTTGTCAGGCTATTCAATGATTGTATTCGCCGCCACCCCACCAGCAGGAGGATTTACCCCAGGAGCAGAACTTAACCCAACGTGTATTCCAGGACACTCAATAGCAAACGGAGACCCCTATGACTGTTTCGTTAAACAAGCATGGCAGCAGAATGTTGTTGATGGGTTTGTATACAACGATACTGACATGGTTGGTATCGGGACCGATACGCCGACACATACCCTTGATGTTATGGGAGATTTTCACATTGAGTCAGTTCCAGCTCCCGGAGAAATGATGTTCCAAATTCAAGGAGATTTATCTCCGATATTGGGTAGCGGTAATGGCATGATGTGGTATACGGGTGACGATGCATTCGGTGCTTTTGCTTTTTCGGCACTCAAGTATAGTGCAGGAGCTGGAACTTATTTATTGAATGTTTCAGATCTCGTTAACACTGCCAGTATTCAACTCACCAGCACGACGGGTCAATTTGCTGTGGATGGAAATTTAACATTGGAATCTAACGGAGGCCAGCTTTCGCTCATGAGCGACGGAGCGGGGGATATTGACGCATCTCTGGTGTTGCCAAGCAATGGTACATTCAGTTTAATCGCCAATCCCTCAGATGACTTTAGTGTTGGATTGTTGTCAAACACAGATGGTTCGTTGAATATCTACCACGATTCGAATATTTCCAATACTAATATGAATATTTATTTTAACCCTGCTTCTACTGCGATTAGCTTAGGTGCTACTGACGGGGTGACATCAGGCAATATGTATGTCGAATCAAATCAAGTTGGAATGCATTTCAGCACTCTTTCGAGCCAGAATGATGGTAGCGGTACACCACTCGTTATCCAGGTGTCAGATGAAAATACTCGAGGTGGAGGGTTCTCTGCACGCTCACGAAACTTGAGTTACGCAAATGCTGGAGCGGATATGTTCGTCTGGGATAACGCTTTGGGTGGTGACCGTACTTGGATCTGGATGGATGAGACGAAGATTGATTCAGGGCTCAACCTTACTCCAAGTTTTCCGGGAGCGTTCAACTATACAACGAACAATGCGACTGAGATTTCATTTCAATTCCACACTGGCGACACGCCGAATTATTCAAAATATTCAATAACAGATGATTTTAGATGGCAGAAAACTGGAGGTGATTTGATGTCTATAAATGGTAATACAGGATATGTTTTTATTGGAACCGGTGTGGGACAGATTAATGCCGCATACCGACTTCAAGTAATTGATGATACAGCAACTTCATACGCAGCAAGTTTCTTGAATGATGGCAATAATGCAAACCGATATGGTGTTGTTATTGGAGCAGGAGAAGATTCCGGTACTGGTACATTGCTTCAGTTTAACGACGGTGATGGAACCAGCGTTGGTTCAATCACTTTCTCGGGTACCACGACTACCTACGGAACCTCGTCAGATCGCCGCCTCAAGGAGAATATAAACACTACTCGGTATACGCTTCAGGATGTTCTAGATATTCAGGTTCATGACTACACATTTATCGCTGAAGGTACCGGTAAAGTACATACTGGTTTCATCGCGCAAGAGCTTTACGATATTTATCCAGAAGCCGTGTTTGCTCCTACCGATGGCCGTATGTGGTCTGTAGACTATGGAAAGATAACTCCACTTTTGGTTAAGGCTGTTCAGGAACTTGATATTAAAATTAAAAATATTGAATCGTCTGTTGCTGATCAAGATTCAAGATTGCTCGGTAGTGTGCAGCAATGGCTTGCAAGCGCTACCAATGGAATCACACGCATCTTTACAGATCGTGTAGATACCAAGCAGCTCTGTGTAGAAGATGTCTGTGTTACTCGAGACCAGTTCTTATTGATAGTGCAGCAGTCAGGAGGGCAGCAAAATGTTCCGGTAAATCCACCAGCACCAATCATTGAGGAAGAAGAGGAGACTGAAACAGTAATTGCTCCTGAAATACCGGTAGAAGAAACTTCTGCTCCACAAGAAGAAGTGGTTGTGGAAGCTCCGGTTGTTGAAAGTACTCCAGTTACTGAATAAGAAATACTACACAATACAAAAGAGCGGCGCCGTAGGCGCCGCTCTTTTGTATTGTGTATCTTGAATTTAGTATGCCTTTGTCTTCACTTCCTCCACCAACTTCGCCAAAAACTCAGTCTCATTCATCTGAAGCTTTTCTCCGCTTCGTGTTTCGATGGTGAGAATGCCGCTTGATGATTCTTGATCTCCGATAACGATCGTATATGGAATCTTCTGTGTCTTGGATTCGCGGATGCGCTTACCCATAGAATCCTTTCCGTTATCAAGCTTCACGCGGATATCATTTTCAAGCAGCATACCGTTCAATTTCTGTGCAAATGCTTCATGTTCTTCACGGATTGGAACAATCGTAACCTGAGTAGGCGAGAGCCATGTAGGGAAGTTTCCAGCAACGTGCTCGATCATTGTCGACATGAATCGTTCGATCGATCCCATGATAGCTGCGTGGATCATAACGATCTGTTCTTTCTCTCCTTTTTCATTAGTACAGACAAGTCCGAAGTTCTTTGGCTGGTTGAAGTCTAACTGGATTGTCGCAACCTGAAGCACGCGTCCAATAGAGTCGCGAGCAATGAAGTCGATCTTTGGTCCGTAGAATGCTGCTTCGCCAAGACCGTCCATCCAGGTTACGCCTTTTGCTTTCATAAGGTTTTCAAGCGCGCCTTCTGCTTTTGCCCATACTTCTGCTCCACCCAAATATTTTTCCATCTGAGATGGATCATGTCGTGAGAAGCGAACCTGGAGTTTGAATCCAAAGGTATTGTAGAAAGTTTCGATAATATCCCAGATAGCCATTGCCTCTACCTCAATCTGATTCTCTCGGCAGAATACGTGCGCATCGTCCTGAGTAATTGAGATCACGCGTGAGAGTCCTGAAAGTTCACCTGATTGTTCATCACGGTATACCATTGTTGTTTCAGCGTAACGCTGCGGCATGTCTCGGTAGCTTCGTGGTTCGCTGTCGAAAATCTGCGTGTGGTGAGGGCAGTTCATTGGCTTCATCGCAAAAAGGTGATCTTCACGAGTGTGGATCTTGAACAAGTCGTCAGCGTACTTTGCCCAGTGGCCTGAAGTTTCGTAGAGTTCTTTTTTTGTGATGTGGGGAATAGTAACTTTCTGGTAACCTTTTTTCTTGCGGAGTGACCAAACATAGTCATTTAATGCTTCACGGATGAAGGTACCTTTTGGTGTCCAAAGCGGAAGTCCTGGTCCGACGAGATCGGAGAAAACAAACAAGCCCATTTCCTTTCCAAGCTTTCGGTGGTCGCGCTTCTTTGCTTCTTCCTGTTGAGTGATGTATGCGGCGAGTGCGTCTTTTGATTCGAATGCCAATCCGTAAATACGAGTAAGCATCGGATTCTTTTCATCTCCGCGCCAGTATGCGCCTGCTACTCGGTCAAGTTTAAATGAGTCAGCTGAAATTTCTTTTGCAGGATTTTCAGCATGTCCTCCGCGGCAAAGATCTTCAAATCCTCCGCATGAATACAAAGTAATTTTTTCTCCGCGGTCAGCGATCTCATTTATGAGTTCTGTCTTGTATGGGTTTCCAGCAAAGAGAGCGAGCGCTTCATCTTTAGTGACTTCGCGGTGG
This sequence comes from Minisyncoccota bacterium, assembly GCA_031973655.1. GTDB lineage: Bacteria > Patescibacteriota > Minisyncoccia > Phycocordibacterales > UBA9973 > DALYCO01. Next base: position 12,445 of record DALYCO010000007.1, read on the forward strand.
GTAAATTCAGTCCACTTTGAAAGATTTTTTCGCATAGTTGTCTGAATTTTCCCGAGATCTGAATCTCCGATTTTTTCAGCACCGAAATCCATATCGTAGTAGAAACCATTGTCGACTGCTGGCCCAAGGGTGAGCTGCACAGCAGGATAGTGGGCCTGTACTGATTGGGCAAGTAAGTGTGCCAACGTGTGGCGGACTTTTGATAGTTCTTCTGGGTTCATAGGTTCCATACTAACATGCAGACTAAGGTTTTTAAAGGGATTTTGTATCAGGAAAATGAATTGATTACATATATAATATATGGTATAATATATATACAAAATACATAAGATATACATTGAACTTTGTAGGTTCTCGCATTCTTTTGTTGCTATTTACAGTTACCTAAATGAGATGTAGTATGAAAAAAAATACTACATATGGAATACATTAATAAAATAATTGAATTTCTGCTCGACGAGCAGTTTTTCTTGGGCTGCCTTGTTGCAGTATTGGTTTCAAGCTTTATCTTTTTTATCTACATGAAGTGGTATCGAACAACGGTCGTTACCATGGGTGAAATCGCGCATAAAGATTTA
>DALYCO010000007.1:13032-14821 GCA_031973655.1 Minisyncoccota bacterium
CAAACACTTACTCTCAGAAGAAAAGTGCTTAAGATATATTCTCGGCACTACGAAACAACCCTGGAAGACCTGTACTACCTCGGTTTCGAATTCCACGATGACAAACTCGAAAAAGACCCTCATGTCGCAAAAATTATTGCATATGCTCGCAAGCGAGTAATCAATAACAAAAGACATGTCCACATCGAGAAATAATTTTTTTTCAACAGAATTACTAACTACTCAACTAACTTTTAAATACAGAAGGAATCCAATAGGATTCCTTTTTTTATTGCGCATACTGTTTACTTTGCCTTTATCTTTGCTAGTATAGTCACATGCCACAATCAATCATCAATTCACGTCCAAAAGACAATCCGGACGTACTCATTATTTCAGCTCCGTATGACAAGACAGCTTCATTCCACAAGGGAACGGCTGAAGGTCCTCAAAAGGTCATCGACTGCTTAAACACTCAGATCGAGTTTTTTGATCGACGCTATAAAGTTGAATCTCCAGAAAAAATTAAAGTCGCTCTCCAGGATATCGCTGGCCTCCAGAAGATGTCTCCAGAAGACGCTCACAATGCCGTTGTCGCTGCCTGCAAGGCAAGCACGGCTCCTTTTACATTCCTACTCGGCGGAGAGCACTCAATGTCATTTGGGGCTCTTAAAGCGCTTTCTGAAAAGCACAACCCTAAAGATGTGACGATTTTCCAGATCGACGCCCACTGTGACCTTCGCAAAGATGATAGCGACTACAATGACACCGATCCAACTCCATACGCGCACTCAGCAGTTATGCGCCGCGCACATGAAATGGGATATAGCTTGGTACAGGTTGGTATTCGTGCGTTTTCAAAAGATGAACATGATTATTTCATGGCGAACAAAAATATTTCAGTATTCCAGTGGGGAACGGAAAAACTCCCATCAATCGCGCGGGTGGTTGCTGCTATCAAAACAAAAAAAGTGTACATCTCTATCGACGTTGATGGATTTGACCCAGCGTATATGCCTGGAACAGGAACTCCAGTGCAGGGCGGTCTTGAATGGTACTACGGCCTCAAGCTTCTCGAAGAAGTGATTGATAATCGCCAACTCGTCGGTGCTGATGTTGTGGAAGTTTCTCCCGTCCCTGATAATGTGCTCACTGAATATGGCGCAGCGCAGATTGTTTATAATATGATCAATACTTTTTATAAGACAAAACTATTGGGAGGGAATAAGAAAAGATAATTGAGTACACTATGGAACATCATGAAGTTATAGAAAAAATAAAGAAGGCAAGAAAATGGCAGCTCATCGTTGCTATCCCCGTTGGTATTATTTTGGTGGGGTCAATTCTTTTAAGAGGAAGCGGTCTTGGTCTTGGAGATGATACTCTTACTGGAATTGCGGCCTGCCTCGTTATCGGAGGACTTATCTTTTCTGCATGGAATTGGCGCTGTCCAGTCTGTCACATATATCTCGGCAAAAACATGAATCCAGATTTCTGCCATAAATGCGGAACGAAATTAAAAGAATAGAAATTAAAAAATCCCCGAACATCGGGGATTTTTTAATTTGTTGACGATATTCATATTGTATGTTATTTTAACAAAAAATATATAACTTATGGATCAGTGTCTTCAGTATTATAACCACCCGAACGTAATTAAAGGATATACACAATGGCACGTAGAAAGTGGAGGCAGTAATGCAGCTTTGTTTCGAGTGAGATTGCAAAAATTATTTAACAATGACAAACCGTTTAGTAATGGAATTTTGATTGATTTAGGCTCTGGGCCGGGTACTTCAATAGCTCAATT
>DALYCO010000007.1:14831-18101 GCA_031973655.1 Minisyncoccota bacterium
TACACCAACTTGGCTTTAGTGAGTATTTTGCTGTTGATGGAGCTCCGAACATGCTGCTTAATGTAAATATGTTCGCTCTTCAAAATAAAATTTCAATAAAGACGATTCAGGCAGATTTTCAAAAAAAACCTGCGCTTGGTATTGGATCAAATTATGCAGACGTGGTATTACTTTGTTCCACTGCTATGTACTTTCAAAGCATAGACTATTTCTTTTCTGAAGCTAGACGAATGCTTAAGAAATGCGGTATCTTTGCTGTAAGTTTTATGGTGCGTGCAGATATGGGTGTTCAAAACCAACAATTTATCGATGATGGCCTGACCACGTATGTGCATTCAAGGCAACATATTACTCTTGTGTCAGAAGGCGCTGGCTTTATAGTTGCTGATGTCTTGGATATGGGCGAGATAGAGCAAGTACCTGGTGGGATCAGTTATAAAGATATAAATTATTTATTTAGAAAAATATAATTAAAATGGCGACGGAACATGTTCCGTCGCCATTTTTTCTTTCCAAAGATTATTTTGTGTACTGCGCAATCAATTTATTTGCCGCTTCTGGGTTTGCCTTTGCTTCCATCAATGCATTGAGCATGAGCGGAACGACGATTGTTGCGTCTGATTCAACAACGAACATTGGCGTGTCCTGAGTGAGCTTGTCCCAAGTGATTTTTTCATTTGGGGTTGCTCCTGAGTATGAACCGTATGAAGTGGTTGAGTCAGAGATCTGACAGAAGTAAGCCCATGGCTTTACGTCTTTAACCTCCATATCGTATTTGAGTGAAGGCACCACACAGATTGGGAAGTCACCAGCGATACCTCCTCCGATCTGGAAGAATCCAACACCAGCGCCTTCTGAGAGTTTCTGATAGTTGTCATAAAACTCTCCCATATATTCGATACCTGACTTTGCGATTGATGCAGAAGCTTCACCAGCTTTTACGTGAGCAGCAAAGATGTTTCCGAATGTTGAGTCTTCGTAGCCTGGAACAACGATAGGGAGCTTTGCTTCAGCTGCAGCGAGGAGCCAGCATTCTTCTGATTTTCCCTGATGATCTTTCTTGTCTACTGATTGGATGAGGTCATAGAAGTATTCATGCCAGAATTTTCGTGTACCATTCTTGGTAGCTTCCATCCATGTAGGAACGATCTGCTTTTCGACAACGCGGAATGCCTCATCTTCTGGGATTGAAGTGTCAGTGACGCGGCGCATGCGGTCTTCGAGGATTTTTGTATCGTCTTCCTTGGTGAAGTATCGGTAGTCAGGGAAGTCCTTGTAGTGATTGTGAGCAACCAATCGGAAGAGTGATTCTTCGAGGTTTGCGCCGGTTGATGAAATACCGTGGATCAATCCTGCGCGGATTGCTGGAGCGAGGACGATGCCGAGCTGTGCTGATGACATAGCACCGGCGATTGCCCAGAACATCTTGCCGCCTTTTTCCATGTGGCGCCAGTATGCGATAGTCGCATCTTTTGTTGCGCGTGCATTGAAGTTTTGGTAATGCTTGAGGATGAATTCAAGTGTTGGAAGTTGTGAGTTCATAATTGAAATAAATTAGTGCTAATAATTACCAACCGAAAGCTTTTCCTACATCGTCAGGAGTTTCGCGTTTGCGAACAACCATGATGTGTCCGTTCTGAGCAATGAGTTTGAGTGGAGATGAAAGCATGCAGTGATGTGAGGCAAGCGGATCCTGGTATGCTCCTGTGTCGAGAACTGCGATCATGAGCGGTTTAGTTGCTTCACTCGAATCAAAGTCCGGAAGCCGGAGTGCCCCGTCTGTTCCTTTGTAAATGTCATCAGAGTCGCAGCTTGATCCGCCGAGCCATACGTCTGTGAGATCTTCATCGCGGGCATTGTTTACTGGAACAACAGACCAGTTCTGCTTGATTGCCCAAGTGTCGAGGAGATCGTTCATGAATGAACCGTCGATGACATACCATTTCTTCGCATCGCTCTTCTTATAGGTAATTTTCTTGGTGTCGATAACTTTGTAGATAGTAACCTGAGCTGGCGCAACCATATAGCGGCCCCATTCGCAGATGATGTTTGGATGTGGCATTTCTCGCTTGTTTGCTTCTTTCTTTGCAAGCTCGAAAATGTTTTCCATGATTTTCTCGATGTTGTATCCCTTTTTACGTTCATAAGGGATTGGCATACCGCCACCGATATCAAGCGTATCGAGTGATGGATTCTTTTCTTTTAATTTGAAAAATACATCAAGCGCATACTTGATAGGACCGAGAATATCGTTTGCCTTGTTAATCTGTGAACCGACATGATAGTGGAGGATGCGCAGGTGTTTGAATTTTCCAATTTCCAAAAGTTCATCCGCTCGGAATCCAAAACGGTCGATAGGCTTGTTCCAGATTGAGTCTGCTTTAACGGGCATGTCGAGACGAATACCAACATCATAGCGTGAGTGTTGAAGCGCTGAGAGTTCATTCGGTCCTTCGATGATTGGCACGATACGGAGGCCTTTGTGCTGAAGTTCATCAATGAGCGACATATATGCAGATGTTTTTGGTCCGTTGCAGAGGATGCGGATGTTGGTATTGAAAGTGCCTTGCTCAAGCATTTTCTTGACCAAGTAGAGTTCGTTATATGAGGCTGTTTCGATGTTCGCTCCTTCGCCGATGAGCGCCATTACAACTTCCTTGTTCTGGTTTACCTTCATCGGGTAGTGATAAAAGAACTTTCCCTGATATTTCAATTTCTTGATGAGGGAAGTAGTAAGATCGAGAAAATCCTCCACTCGTTCTTCAACGATGAAAGGGAAAAATATCTCAAGCGATGTGCCCATTTTTTCCGCCAAGTAGCGGAGGTTGTACGTATTGTTGCCTTCTTTGACAACCAAGTCTCCATCTTTGTTGTAGTCAAAGTATTGCGTATTGAATTCTTTGGCTCCGAGCTTCCACATTTTCTTGGAAGCGGCTGTTTTTTTACTCATTTCCGTTTATTCCTCCGAGGAGAATCAAGTGATAATACGAAGATAGTATCACATACAGCAGGTTTTACAATAGAGAAATTAGAGGATTTTCACCCCGTCGACTAGCACGCTTTTCTCTTCTTTCCTCACTGATACTTTTCCTTTGATTGCAATGATGGCGTCAACGACCAGCTTGTCTCCAAATGTTTTGAATACCTTCGGAAATACTACGGACTCGATCGCTCCGGTAAAGTCAGCAACTCGCATAAATGCCATGCGTTCGTTGTTCTTGGTGATGACGATTTTTACCTCTTCAATAATGCCGCCGAAGACTATCGCCG
>DALYCO010000007.1:18111-19503 GCA_031973655.1 Minisyncoccota bacterium
TATCCAGTTCTTCTTTGATTTTTTTGATAGTAACACCGCTGTTTTCGATTTTTTCTCGGTAGTCGTTGAGAGGGTGTCCAGAGACGAAGAGGCCAAGCAGTTCTTTTTCCCAAATAAGTTTGTCGCGATCTAAAGCATTCGTTCCGGGCTTGAGATTGAATGTCATTGCGAGTACCTCTGGCATATCTCCGAAGAGTGAGTCTTGGTTTGCCACCTTGCTCGCTTCTTTATTGTACGCGAGCATGTCTTCCATGTTTCCGAGAAGAACTCCGCGGTCGCCGAAAGAATCCATCGCTCCAGATTTAATGAGTGCTTCCATTGATTTCTTGTTCAGGTTCTTGTGCTTGATGCGGTCGAGGAAGTTTCCAATCGAAAGGAAAGGTCCGCCAGCTTTTCGTTCCGCAATAATAGCGTCGGCGATATCAGTTCCTAAGTTTTTGATTGTATAAAAACCGAAACGGATGACACCCGTCTTTTCTTCTTTCTTGAGATTTTCAATTACCGTAAATCCTCCGAATGATTCATTTACGTTTGGTGGCAGAACTTCGATCTGCATTTTTTCGCACTCGTGGATGATTTCAGCAATTTTTTCTACATCGCCGGATTCAGCAGTGAGAATAGCTGTCATGTATTCAACAGGGTAGTTGGCTTTCATGTACGCTGTCTGATATGACACGCGGCCATATGATGCAGCATGCGCTTTGTTAAATCCATAGGCGGCAAACGGTTCGATCAGCTCCCAGAGTTTTTGGGCTTTTTTTGCATCCAGACCATTCGCAACGAAACCAGTCAGCAGTTTTTCTTTCTGTGCTTCCATTTCTGCCGGGATTTTCTTACCCATGGCTTTTCGGAGTTTGTCAGCTTCAAGCCAAGTATATCCTGCGAGCTTGATAGCGATCATCATAACGTCATCCTGATAGGTGATCACGCCGTATGACTGATCAAGAATATCTTTCATTCGCGGATCAAGATAACGAATTTTTGAATTGTCGTGTTTTCGCGCAATGTATTCCGGAATCATTTCCATCGGTCCAGGGCGATAGAGCGCCACCATTGCATTGATGTCGTGAATAGTTGTCGGACGAAGTTGTTTGAGGTAGGCAGTCATTCCGCCACCGTTCAATTGAAACAGTCCCATAGTTTCGCCTCGGGCAAGCATGTGGAATGTAGAAATATCAGCGATATCAATACGGTCGAGATCAACATCAATATTGCGCAATTGTTTTACGAGCGTTACCGCGTCAGCAAGAATTGCCAAGTTTCGAATTCCCAAGAAGTCGAATTTTGGCAAGCCCACATCTTCGATGTAGTGCATGTCGTATTGGGTGATGATAGCATCTCCCTTCGGGTCGTATTGCGTCGGAGCAAATTCATATAACGGCTTTGGTGCGA
>DALYCO010000008.1:0-8918 GCA_031973655.1 Minisyncoccota bacterium
TAGCGATGAAGGCTGAAAAATCGTTTACCTTGATTGGGTTGATAATCTTCCCTACAGTACCAGCTGTTGCTCCGGTCGCAGAAGCAGTTGTTGCAGTAGTCGTTCCACCAGTTGTACTAGTAGTTAAACCCGTAGTACCTCCGGAGGTAGTACCCGTTGTACTCGTAGATCCAGCTGTTGTCGTTGTAGTAAGCTGTGCTTGAGCTACATGAATATTTATACTTACCACACCCACAATTACCAGAAGAATCATTAATCCAAAAATATTTTTTTTCATATATTTTACAAGAAGCTGCTATACCCATCTCCGACGTTTGGGTCTATTAATGCGACTAATATTGTCTTGATAATCAGCACCGCGCCGACAACGAAGAGCACTCCGATGAACACGTTTATAAAAATACCTTTCGCTTTACCTCGCGCTTCCTCACTTGAGCCTTTGGTAAGAAAGAGGAAACCTGCATATGCGAACATTCCAGCCGCAATCGGAACAGTCATGTAGATAAGCCAGGTGAGGCCTTTATTTACCAACTCAACAAGTTTCCCCCAAGTACAGCGATTGATGCCTCGTCCATCACAAGGAACGAGCCCACCCGATTGATCAGGAGTAAGATTAATAATCGTATTTTTCCCATAATTAGTTGGCTGCGCAACAACTGCGGTTGTTCCTCCAGTTGTAGTACCACCGGTGGTTGTACCTGGAGCAGCGGGATCAGGACCGAAAAGACCTGATACATATATTTGACCGCTATCTGTATCTGACAAATCATATGTTACCGTTACGGGGTCAATAACAAATCCCTGCAGGTCGGTAATATTCTGGCCGGGTACACCGAGCGTATACTCAAATGTCTGTGGTGCAGTTGCTCCTGCAGAACGAGTAGCAATATCCTCAACATACCCAGAGTATGTTGCATTTGCATTGCTGTGGTATTTAAAATAAAAGTCTACGTCAACTGAAGATGTTCCTGTTACTGTAAATGTCACTGTTCTTCCGTCAGCACTTAATGCCGAAGTTACCGCAACAGTGCTTGCAGCTGCAGGACCGGCAAGGTTTGGTCGAATAAATGAGCCCTTGTAGTATAAATTGCCGTTCGTGTCCAAGATATGGTATTCATATGCCGCACCAGGAACAATTGAGCTACCAGCGTATGGAATATCAAGTGTGATTTCTCTCAATGCTGTAGCAGGAGTGCCTGCATCTCGATGTCCAATACCAGTTACGGTAATTTTATTGGCAGTGTTGCCTGCAGGCCAATACTTTGCAACAAAAACGATATCAACGGTAGTAGCGCCTGTTGAGTAGAAGCTTTGTATGAAATCAGTTGTCTCGTCTTGATTCGGTAGGTGGTCGTCGATCTGGTTAGTCGGATTTACGGTAACCGCTGCCTGCACAATTGCTGGATACGAAAACTGTGCAAATGAATAAATACCGACGAGAATGAGCAATGAAAAAACAAAAGGAAGAAGCTTGGTTATGTACCACTTCCCTTTGCCTGATGCATGAGATATATGAGCGTTCATGTGTCTCTATAATACCGCGAAGGCGGAGGCTTAACAAGGTTAATAACGTCTAGTAGCCGAAGATTACAACGAGTTTGCTGTGCGCATCATTCACTGACTGTGTAACGCTTGATACACCACGAACAACGTCATCAATAAGGTTATTGAAGATTGGATCAATAACACTGCGTCCTGGACTGTACCAACCACGGGAGATAATTGCGGATGAATAAAGAGTTGGGCCAAATGAATTTTGTGGAACCTTTCCAAGAAGGTCTCGACGAGCCGGAGCTACAGGGGCTATTCCGAGAAGCTCCTCGGTAAGCTTTGCTGAAAATTCAGCGCCAGTCAATTCAGATGCTGCTCCGATTGCTGCAGAAATATTCTTGCTTGCCTTCACGATTGCCAATGCCTGAACATTTCCATACGTCATCTGTGTTCCAGTAAGCGCAGGCTGTGGAACTTTTGTAATATCGAAATTAAGGTTTGGGTTTTGGGCAACGATACTTGGGAGCTCGCTTGCGTATCCAATGTATATTGCAAGCTCGCCGCTAATAAACTCATTGCGTGCATTTGTAAACGATCGATTCCATGTATAGGTTTCTTTTGTTGGATCTACGAACTGAGTAAAAAAGTTAACCACAGCCTGAGCTGGAAGTACTTCCTGTGAACCACCTGTCTGTGACAATGAAACACCAAACACTGCGCGGAATTTATCATTCTGCTTTAAGACAATTGGGTTACCTGCTTGAAGGACCAAGAGGGATACGATGTCACTGGCATTCTGAAGATTACTGTAAATACCGAACGGAATTGCGCTTTGGATGATATTTTGATTAGTATCTTTTTTGGTTAAAAGCGGTGTGATCTTTGTAACTTCATTCCATGTCTTTGGAGGAATAGTAATACCAGCACCTTCCATGAGGTCACGGTTGTAATACATTATGAGAGGGTCAATAGTAAGCGGCAAGCCGATTACTCCGCCTGGAAGCATAAAGAGTTCACCTTCTGCAGCATATGTAGCGCGGAATGTCGCTTCAGGCAGGCTCTCATATGGAATAGTGTAGAGCTTGGACTGGTTTTTGAATATTTGTTCTTGGTTAATCATAACCATGTCAGGTCCATTTCCTGATGCAATTGCTTCAGCAAGATTTGTCTCAAGTGTTCCTGCTTGGATCGGAACATACACAATTGAAGTGCTTTTAGGATGTGAAGTATTGTATTCGCTGATCATCTTACCCATTACGCTCTGTTGATAGGTTCCCCAGAGGGTAACTGATCCTTTGCTACCTTGGTTTACTGTCTTATCCTTACCGATAACACCAGTAAAGAGCAACATAGCGACAGCAACGCAAACTATAAAGAAAATAAGTATGCCAATTTGAAAGGGTGATGTTTTCATATACTAACTTTTTTTGAAGATAATCCCATAATGATGTGCACCAGTATCGAAGGTCTTTTCTACTGTAAATCCGAATTGTGCGAATAGTTCCTTTGCCTTGTCTTCGGTGATGACATGGTCTGGATGTGGACCCATGCCTCCGAATGCATCTGTCCAATCAATGAAGTAAACATGACCGGCCGGCTTTACGATTCGCTTGAGCTCAGCCATGAATGCCGGCCGGTCTTCCACAATAAACAAGACGTTCGATACGATCGCGCCATCCATTGATCGGTCACCGAGTTTTGTACCACCAAGCTTTTCGATATTTGACCAGATACCTTCGATATTTGTGATGTGCTCGGAAGCTGCATCGTTTTTGAGACGAGTAAGTAAATCTTTCTGAACTTCGCATGCATATACTTTGCCGTTCGGAGAAACAGCTTTTGCGGCTGGGAATGAATACGCACCGCTTCCCGCTCCGAGATCGACAATATGCATTCCGGGAGTTAATCCGAACTGCGCTACGTTTGATGATGGGTCTGCGAACATGTGTAGATAGTATACCAAGAAAAAGAAAAACTTGTCACTCAGATTTTTGGAATTATATTCCGGGAGAGCACTACGCTACATGCTGTCGGAAGGACACGCCGTAAAATCCAGAGGGATTTTCGGCTGGTACTCGCGCCGTCGCGCTCCGTAACGTCCTTCCGACAGCATGTAGCTTCGTGCACTAGCATCTCATCGCCCAAAGTGTTACCAATCTCTTTTGTATACCGTAACGCCCCAAGTCTTTGCATTTATGGCTCATAGCTACTTAGGGCGCGAAGGAATACTTTTGAAACGCGAGTTTACGAGCGGATCAAAAGTGTTCCGGCAGCGCTCTCCGAGAAATTTAAGTTCAAATTAAAAAACCACCAAAGTGGTGGTTTTTTAATTATAAACTTTAGATAGTGGTAACCGAAGCTACGCCGTCCCCTGCTCGTAATTTCATGATCGAGACACCCTGTGTCTGACGACCAAGTGATGGAACCGATGAGAGTGCTGTTCGAATCACTTGTCCTTTCTTTGACATAACAATGAGTTCTTCTTCATCAGTAATAACTTTCGCAATAATGAGATCTCCTGTTTTTGCAGTAACCTTGGCAGTCTTAATACCTGATCCTCCACGATTCTGGACCTTGTATTCGCTGAGCTTTGTCTTTTTTCCGAGACCATTAGCGCTCATCACGAGGACAGCAGCATCTTTTGCGGTGTCTTTCTTAATAACGCCGACACCAACAAGGATATCGTTCTTTGCCAACTTCATACCGCGTACTCCGCCCGCTGTTCGTCCCATTTCACGGATATCTGATTCCTTGAATCGGATTGATTGTCCCTGAGCGGTAACAACCATGACATCATCACCCTTTTGAGTAAGCAATGCTTCCTTGAGCGAATCTTTCTCATCAAGACGGATTGCAATCAATCCACTTCGTCGAACATCTTTAAAGCTTTCGTATGACATTTTCTTGGCAGTTCCATTTTCAGTCACCAGCATTAATGAATGGTCCTTCTGTTTAGCTTCCTTTGAAACCGGGAGAATAGACATAACCTTTTCGTTATCAGCGAGTGTAAGGAAGTTCATGATTGATTTTCCTTTTGTAGCGCGCTTTCCTTCTGGGATGTCATACATCTTGATCTGGTATGCCTTTCCGAGGTTAGTGAAGAAGAGCAAGTCATCATGCGTATTCGCATTCAAAAGTTGTGTAACAAAGTCTTCTTCTTTTGTTTCAAGATCAACTACACCAACACCTCCGCGTTTCTGTGAGCGGTATTCTGTTGGGTCAGTTCGTTTAACATATCCACCTGCAGTGAATACCAATACTGATTCCTTTTCAGGAATGAGGTCTTCATCAGAAATAGTTTTTACGCCACCCTTAATAACCTTTGTTCGGCGTTCGTCAGCATGCTTTTCCTTGATTTCCAAAAGTTCATCAGCTACAACTTTAAGAATCTTCTTGGCGCTTGCAAGCAAGGCTTTGAGTTCCGCGATGAGCGCCTGTTTTTCCTTCAGTTCAGTTTCTACTGCCTTGCGTTCAAGACCAGCAAGTTTCTGCAATCGCATTTCCAAAATCGCCGTTGCCTGAATATCAGAGAACTTAAATTCTTTTATCAAATTAAATTTCGCAATAGTTGCATCCTTTGATTCACGAATGACAGTAATGACACGATCGATATGATCGAGTGCTTTTTTCAAACCAAGCAAGATATGTTCACGTTCTTCAGCTCGTCGAAGGTCATACGCAGTTCGTCGGCGAATAACAGTATCTCGGTGCAAGATAAATGATTCAAGGATTGATTTGAGGGAAAGCGTCTGAGGTGTTCCGTCTACAAGCGCAACGATGTTGAAGTGGAATGTTGTTTCGAGCTGTGTGTGCTTGTATAGATAATTTAGTACTTTCTGAGGATGTATTCCTGCTTTGAGATCAATAACAATACGGATGTCTTTTGTTGATTCATCGCGAAGTCCTTTGACTCCTTCGACTTTCTTTTCCTGAACGAGTTCTGCAATCGACATGATCAAGTCTGACTTATTCACGCGATACGGAATCGAGGTGATAATGATTTGAGCCATCCCCGCTTTTGTTTCAGTAATTTCAGCTTCACCTCGGCACACAACTCCTCCGCGGCCAGTTGAGTACGCATGCTTCATATCCTGAGAACCGTACACGATTCCTCCTGTTGGGAAATCCGGGCCTTTGATGAACTGAAGGAGATCTTCTGTTGTAGCATCTTTATTTTCAATCAAGTGGAGAGTAGCATCAACAACCTCGCCCAAGTGGTGCGGAGGAATGTTTGTCGCCATACCAACTGCAATACCCAGCGTACCGTTCAAAAGCAAGTTTGGAACAGCTGCTGGAAGTACTGTTGGTTCTTTTTTTGTAGCGTCGTAGTTTGGTCGGAAATCAACGGTATCCTTTTCAAGATCCTTGAGAAGTTCCATTGAAATTTTAGACATCTTTGCTTCAGTATATCGGTGTGCAGCCGCTGGGTCGCCGTCAATCGAACCGAAGTTACCCTGACCGATGATAAGCGGATATCGGTATGAAAAATCCTGAGCCATACCAACCATGGAATCATACACAGCCATATCTCCGTGAGGGTGGTACTTACCAAGCACGTCTCCCACCACAGTTGCTGACTTCTTTGTCTTTGCTGATGCAACCAAGCCGAGTTCATGCATTGCGTAAAGGATTCGGCGGTGTACTGGTTTCAAACCGTCACGAACATCAGGAAGTGCACGCGCGGTAATAACCGACATCGCATAGCTGATGTATGAATCTTTCATTTCGCGTGTGATGTCGATCGGAACAACGTTCGCTCGCGGTGTAATTTCTTGAGGTACCTGTGCTGGTGTTTTCTTTGCCATAAAAAGTAATAATTAATGAATACTAGTTGCCTGTTTTCTCCAAAGGCTTGTTTGAATTTCCATCATACACTTCGACAACGCTATCCTTGATGATGGTAAAAGGACTCTCTGCATTATTTTCCGGCGGTGGATTTGGCTTGTCATTTTTTCGAGTAAAAGCAAAACTTACAAGCCATATGAGGATAATCAATCCAGTAACACCGAACGATACTCCAACGAGGATCGCCTTACGCGTTTTAATCGGCTGGGCTCGAAGTCTATGAACTGTTTGCGTAATTTTTTTTCTCATATAAATATAACTAGAATGATAGGACCATTACCTCTGCTTTTTTATCTGCGAGATCTTTTTTCTTGAGAACTAATTTATCAAGAGCTTCTGTTTTCTCAGCACCCGCTTCTTTCAGAAATGCCTTGAGTGATGCATCTGTGTAATCTGTCGGGATGATAATGCCAGGTTCAAGCGAAACGGCAAGTTTGTATGCAGTACGCGCATCCATTGATCCTTCCCCTTCACCAACAGGGACAAAAAGAATGTCGGGGCTTTCCATCCCTTCACGTTCTGATGCCTCAAGCGGCTTTCCGAGTGCGCCAAGAACAGTAACATTCATGCCTTCCATTGCCATGTTATACACGGTATTCATGTATTCTTTTTTATCCAATGTTGTTCGAGTCAAAACACCTTTAATGAAAATATCTTTGACTTCGTAATCACCAGGACCAGTAATTGCTACTGGTTCTTCAGTTCCATACGTTACGGTTTCTATTCCGTTATAGTCAGGATGGTTAGTTGTGGAAAGAACAAGTGCCGAACCGAATCGTGCTACTTTTCCTTTAAAATCTGAATCCTTGCTGATTGGGTTGATGGCTACGACAGTATCTCCTTGCTGCATTTTGAAAAACTGCTTGCCGTGGTACGTGATAATCATGGGGCAATTATAGCATACTTCCCGTTTAAAATTAAAATATATACCGCTTGCATTTTGCCTTAAATATGGTAATCTAACGAAGTTATCAATCGGACTTTAGAGTAACCCTTTGAGGTAAGCAATTACTGAGAAGAAACTAGAGTTAAGTCCGCATTTGGCGGATTTTTTTATTTCAAAAAAATGACAACACAAACAGAAGAACAGGTTCACACATCTAGTGCAAAAGCTTTCTTGGACAAGACACTCGCTCCATTGGAGATCGATACTCTCGTCGAAGGAACAGTTATCGATATCGCTAAGTCATCAGTCTATGTTGACCTCAAGCCATTCGGTACCGGTGTTATCTACGGCCGCGAATTCATCGCAGCAAAGGATATCATCAAGAAAATCAACATCGGCGATACAGTGAAAGCTAAGATCGTCGACCTTGAAAACGAAGACGGCTATGTTGAGCTCTCCCTCAAGGAAGCTAAGCAGGCGCTCATCTGGAGCGAAGCTGAAAAGGCAATCAAGTCAAAACTTATTGTCGAACTCCCAATCAAGGACGCAAACAAAGGTGGTCTCATTCTCGAATGGCAGGGCATCGCTGGATTCCTTCCTGCATCTCAGCTCCGTTCAGAGCACTACCCTCGCGTTGAAGATTCTGACAAGGATAAAATCTTGAAGGAACTCCGAAAGCTCATTGGAAAGAAAATCGCAGTTACTATCATTTCAGCTCTTTCGAAAGAAGGAAAACTCATCTTCTCTGAAAAGGATTCAAATCCTGATGAAAAGAAAGAGATCGTCGGCAAGTACAACATCGGTGATGAACTCGACACAACTGTCGCAGGTATCGTTGACTTCGGTGTATTCTTGAAGATTGAAGAAGGCTTGGAAGGACTTGTACACATTTCTGAAATCGACTGGGGTCTCGTTGAAGATCCTCGCACCATGTTCAAGATTGGCGACCCAATCAAGGCAAAGGTGATCGAAATCAAGGATGGCAAAATTTCTCTCTCAATCAAGGCGCTTCGCGAGAACCCTTGGACAGAGTACGAAGGCAAATTGAAGAAGGGCGACATCGTCAAAGGTGCAGTCATCAAATTCAACAAGCACGGTGCTCTCGTTGCTATCAAGGAAGGCGTTGCTGGACTCGTCCACAATTCCCTCTTCGGTGGAGAATCAAAGCTCCGCGAAAAGCTCGAACTCGGAAAGACATACAATTTCCAGGTTACGCTCTTCGAACCAAAGGATCAGCGCATGACGCTCGCATTCTTGGAAGAAAAGAAAGCATAGTCTCTCAAAAAATCCCGCCTCGTGCGGGATTTTTTGTTGCAAAAAAAATACCGCAGCAGTGGTTGCAGCGGCAGTGATTTACAAGAGTTTGATATGGTAGTTAGTTAGATGTAGGATTCAGTAGGTAATTGTCTTTTGGGCCGAGCCACACAAATTGTGCGGTGGTAACAGGCTCGTTCGTTGCAAGAACGGTAAATGTATCATTTTGAAAAACATCATAGTTGAAAGCGTTCCACTTGGGATTTTCAAGAGCGATATCTTCCTTCGTAACCACTTCACCAAACGCGAACGCATGCGGCACTCGGCTCTGAGTTTCTCTGATCGTTTCCTGAAAATCAGGTATAACGAAAAACGAAACATCTTTGAGGTACACTTCGTCGTGCTCGGTGTAGGTATTACCTACATACACGCGCCACTTTCC
>DALYCO010000008.1:8928-11921 GCA_031973655.1 Minisyncoccota bacterium
ATTTATGAACTAGTACTTTCATATAGATTTTTTTCTTACCCTAGCATTACTGAATCAGAGGTGCAACCTACTGCCGTCGTTTCCATTCGTACATCATCACCGCAGCTGAAACCGACGCGTTCAATGATTCAACGCCGTTTTCCATAGGAATGCGAACGAGGAAATCGCAAATCTCTCCTGTTTTTTGACGCATACCGTCCCCTTCTGAGCCAACAATAAAGCAGACTGGCATATCGAGATCCTGTGACCAAATGGTATCTTGCGCATCCTGATGAAGCCCAACAACCCAAAACTTATGTTCTTTCAATGTGCGAATCGCTTCATTGATATTTGTAACTTTAATCAAAGGAATCTTATCAATAAGTCCCACAGCAGTTTTATAAGCAACTCCTCCAACTGGAGCCTGACGATGCTTCGGCATAATAATGCCATGAACACCCGCAGCAACTGCAGTTCGAATGATTGCGCCGATATTATGTTGGTCTTCCAACTCGTCGAGAATCACTACACATGGACGGTCGATTTCTGAAACAGAATCAAGCCAGTCTTTCAATTCGATGTATTCAACTGGAGCAACAATAGCAACGAGTCCCTGGTGATTCGCGCCGTCAATCATTTCTACCAATTTGCGTTCAGGAACGAACGAAAACGGGACTTTTGCTTTTGAAGCGAGAGCTTTCACTTCCTGGGCAAGTTCAAGATCAAGCGTTTCCTTTATGAAAAGCTTTTCTATAGATTTAGGATCACGTGCCAATTTATCAAGCACAGGATGCTTTCCAAAAATAAGGAGCGTATTCTTTTCTTTTTGAGTGTGGTTTTGTTTTGGTTTCATATTAATTAAATTGTGACATTGCTTTACCGCGCCCGTCAGTTACTAGTACCTCCAATGCTTCACCGATGGTCTTTGAAAGTTTTTTTAATTCTGTCATTTCTGGGTCACGGAATTCTTTCATCAGAAACTGAACACGGTCTTCTCCTGCCGGACGAGCTTTCAATTTGCCGGTTGGAGTAGTCTGGCAGATACCGATTCTAATTCTTGAAAACTTTTGAGACTTCAATCTTTTAATTATTGACTCCATGCCATTATGTCCACCAGAACTTCGGTCAAAAGAAATCTTCAAGCTACCAATGCCGATATCCAGATCATCATAAAGGACAACCAACTGATCTAGTTCCTTTGGAGTAGTAATCAATGGAGCTACACTCGTTCCTGAATTATTCATGAAATTGTTCGGGAGCACGAATTGCACCTTTTTACCGCCGATTTCCCCCTTAGCTGTGAGAGCTTTAAGCTTTACATCATCTTTCCAATCACTAAAATCTAATTTCTTAGCAAGAATCTGTAAAACAATCCGTCCAGCATTGTGGCGGGTCTTTTCATATATTTCTCCTGGATTGCCCAGGCCGACGATAGTTATCATTCGATCACTATACTATATATAGTCACATTGGGGAAGACCACATAATGTGCCTTTGTGTCAATACCAAAAGCAGGTTATAATTCGCCCATGGAAATTGAAACTAAACAAGAGCACGTCCCCGAACAGGAGTCGATCTGGGACTTGATTCGATTCGCGCTCGTAGTTCTGGTTATCGCTTTAGGAATACGGTACTTTATCGCCCAACCATTCGTGGTTTCAGGAGACTCAATGGTACCAACATTCCAAAACAAGAACTATCTCATTGTTGACCAGCTTACCTATCGATTCACCCTCCCGGAACGCGGAGATGTTGTCATCTTCCATCCACCAGGACAGCCAAAAGGAATTTACTATATAAAACGAGTAATCGGGTTACCAGGAGAAACAATTACCGTTAAAGGAGGAATAGTAACAATTACCAATGCCGAACATCCAAATGGATGGACACTAAATGAACCATACATCAGCGCTCCAACAACATTGAATGTCGAAAATAAAAAGATTGGCGATGAAGAATACTTTGTAATGGGAGACAATAGACCGTTTAGTTCAGACTCACGAACTTGGGGAGTGCTTCCAAAAGAAAACATTATCGGACGAGCTTTCCTCAGACTATTCCCTCTTAAATCTATCAGCGCATTACCAGGCGAGTACGAATCGTACACCGCAAACTAACAACCTAACCCATCATCTATATGGATAAAGCAAAAAAAGTATCAAAAGAAGCTCCTGCAGCACCGAAAGGAATGCGTGATATTATGGGCGAACAATATTACCTCTTTCAGGGATTCTTCGAGAAAGCACAAGAAGTAGCGATGTACTACGGCTTTTCTCCAATCGAAACGCCTACACTTGAGCACGAGTCAGTTTTTACTTCTGCAATCGGTATCGGAACAGACATCGTCGACAAGGAAATGTATTCTCTCCGAACCAAAGGAGGTGATCATCTCGCACTTCGTCCAGAACACACTGCGCCTTTGATGCGCGCATATATTGAACACGGAATGCAGAACCAGCCGCAGCCTGTGCTCTTTTATCAATATGGTCCTTCATACCGTCACGACAATCCACAAGCTGGACGATTTCGTCAGTTCTACCAATTCGATCTCGATGCGTTGGGAAGTGAAAAAAGCATTATTGATGCTGTAGTTCTCAAGACTGCCGTTACCATCCTCGAAGAAGCTGGTGCGAGCGATATTTCTATTGACCTCAACTCTATCGGAGACAAAGAATGCCGCCCAGCGTACATCCGTGAATTGGTTGCATACTACAAAAAACACTTGTCTGACCTTCCAGCGATCGACAAGGAACGTTTGAAGACAAACCCACTTCGCATCCTCGATTCAAAAGACCCGAAAACAAAAGCAATTAATGAAGGCGCACCAGATAGCGTGTCATTCCTCTGCCCTGCTTGTAAGAAACACTTCAAGGAGGTTTTGGAATTTTTGAGTGAAATGAATATTCCGTACACAATCAATAAGAACCTCGTTCGTGGTCTTTCGTACTACACACGAACTGTATTTGAAATTATCGAACGCAAAGAAGACGGCAGTGAAATCACCATTGCAGCTG
>DALYCO010000008.1:11931-17169 GCA_031973655.1 Minisyncoccota bacterium
TGCAGCTGGAGGACGCTACGACTACCTCGGCAAACAGATCGGCAGCAAGAAAGATGTTCCAGCAATCGGAATGTCGATCGGCGTTGACCGCGTCGTCGCATCACCTTGGTACAAGAAGCTTTCTCCACGCATCATGAAGAAGCCAAAGATTTACTTCATCCAGCTTGGAAATGACGCGAAGTTGAAGAGCTTGAATGTTATTGAAATCCTTCGTAAGGCGCATGTCTCAATTGCCCAGACACTTTCAAAAGACAGCTTGTCACAACAGCTCGCTATCGCTGAAAAGCTCGGTGTTCCATACACTATTTTATTCGGACAGAAAGAAGCAATTGAAAACTCAGTTATCGTCCGCAATATGGCGACTCGCTCACAAGAAACGGTGAAGATCGCAAAGTTGCTCGAGTACTTGAAAGAACTTAAATAATCCAAACAGTTGTATGAAGAACGACTCGATTGAAATCGTACAAACAGGACATCCGGTACTCCGCAAGGTTGCACCGGTTGTTCCGCTGAAAGAAATAAATACACCGAAGATAAAAGAAATTATCAGGAAAATGAAAGTTGCTCTTGCCTCCCAAGATGACGGAGTCGCTATCGCTGCTCCGCAGATTGCAGAATCCGTACGAATCTTTGTAGTTTCTGGAAAAATCTTTGATGAGCGTTTCAAACGAGGCAAAGGAATCCCAAAAGGAGAAAAACCTACTCATGAAGATATGGTTTTTATAAACCCTGAAATTATTAAGCTTTCAAAAAAAACAAAGTGGCTTCAGGAAGGATGTCTTTCCGTACGCCCTATTTATGGAGAAGTGAAGCGCTCACTCAATGCTACAGTGCGCGCCCACGATGAACATGGCAAGAAGTTTGAACGTGGCGGAGGTGGATTGCTCGCTCACATCTTCCAACATGAAATAGACCACTTGGATGGCATTCTTTTTACTGATAAAGCGCGTGATGCTCACGAGAGTACATCTGATGAATACTACACCGAATCAGAATCCTAACGAGAATATCAAATTGGCATTTTGGGGCACTCCTGAACTGACTATTACGATACTTGAGAAACTTGAATCCGAAGGGTTTACGCCTGCGGTTATTATTACTGGCCCTGACCGCCCTGCCGGACGCGGACTCGTCATGACTCCCCCTGCGCCGAAAGTCTGGGCGGATAAAAGAAACATACCAGTACTTCAGCCTGAAAAAGTTGATGCTCTTTTTTTGGAAGCGCTTCAGGCTTTCAATATTGATCTTTCAGTGGTTGTTGCGTATGGAAAAATCTTGCCGCAAGAAGCAATTGATCTTCCAAAGTTTGGAACGTTAAATGTACACTACTCTCTTCTTCCCCGTTTTCGAGGAGCAACACCGGTTGAATCTGCAATTCTCGCTGGTGACACAGAAACAGGCGTTTGTATTCAGCAGATGGTCTACAAGCTTGATGCTGGCGATATTCACGCAAAGGAAACAGTTACCATTGGTGATCACGAAACCGCTCCAGATCTGCGAGCACGACTAAATATCATCGGTGCTGAACTTCTCGTAAAAACAATCCGTTCAATTCAATCTGGCACCGCTTCCCCAAGTGTTCAAGATGAATCTGGCGTCACTAAATGCGGCAAAATCAGCAAGGAAGACGGCCTAATTGATCCAAATGGTGACCCAATTTTAAATGATAGAAAGTTCCGCGCTTACTATGGCTGGCCTGGCGTGTATTACTTTACCGAGAAGGATGGTAAAAAAATTCGAATAAAAATTACTGACGCAATTTTAGAAAATGGAATCTGGAAAATACTCAAAGTCATACCTGAAGGTAAAAAAGAAATCTCATACCAAGAATTTATACAGCAAAAATAAAACACACCATTTCTGGTGTGTTTTATTTTTAACTATTCTTCTATTCTCTCTCCAACTTTAGATGTAAACGGATTTCTTTTTGAAAGTCCCTTCAACATTTTCTTTACGCTTCGCGCACCTCGGCGAAATACGGAAATCTGATGGTCCTTTTTCTCAGTAATCTGTCGAACAAGTTCTGATGCTGCATCATCGATTGAAGCATAGATGTCTTCAGTCTCGGAAGCAGCATTAAACTTCGTTCCATCAATGACCACGTTGAATTCTGCTTTATAAATATCTCCTTGTTTATGGTGATTGGTTGATTTTGCGACATCAACATAGATGCGCTCGACTGATTCCTGCTTTACGAATTTCCGGGCTGCAGAAAGTTTCTTTTCAATGTAGTCGTGCAGTTCATCAGTCATTTCGATATTTGTTGCTTTGATGTTTGTCATAGAACGTCACTCGTTTAAACTTCTAATATATATAGTATACACCTTCTACAATTCTATGTTTATCGACAGTATCTTGCTTGGGCTATGATGTCCGTTCACTAAACGTACTTTACCCACAGGAACCTTAAAATGCCCTGCAATGAGCTCCATAACCCGTTTATTGGCAAGATTACGCTCTGCTGGCTCCTTAACTGATATTCGAAAGGAATCCTCACCTAGTCTGAGAATGGCTTCTTTTTTGACTCCTGCTGTTACTTTGGCCTTGATAAACATACCTTTGCATTTTAGCACTATTTTTGCTACTATCTCCCAGTAGTTCCAATATCTAGGTGGGACACCGCACATTCCCCTGTAGCTCAGCGGTAGAGCAATCGCCTGTTAAGCGATGGGTCGCAGGTTCGATCCCTGCCGGGGGAGCAAAATTGACAATTTAATATTTCATGCTATTGTTCATGCAATGGTTTTTTTTGACATATGTTTTATGGTTACCAGAGAAGGTAACTCCCCTTTTGTGGTAACCCTAAAACTATAAACACGTGAACGTAACTAAACCAATCACCACTGTTGGAGAACTTGTGAATTTTATAAATGATTTTGTGATCATGTTAGAACTTGAATCATTTGCAAATCCATGCGACCCAACACCTCAACAGCTTGAAGCAGTAGACACATTTTACAATCTCTACAACGCCAAATTAATTCCTACAATTTACCCAGACGCGCATAAAAGCAAATCTTCAGGATTCTTTGCATCCGCTGAAATGGAGTTGAGTACAGAAGCAAAAGAAATTCTTTCTCAGATGCAGAAAGTAATTGCTGAAGCCAACTTTATGGCAGTTGCAGGCATATCTTTAGTGGAGATAGAATTAGTTCAAGGTGGACACAAGAGCCCAAAAGGATACCACAAACACAAGTGCCCTAAATGCGGCAATGTATGGGAACACAGTAATTCATTTTGGGATTTCACCAAAACCCATAACTGCTTTATTTGCGGTACAGAACAGTTGTATCATTACGAAGGACCAGAAAAACCCTCAAACAGATAATTATCGAATGTTAACCCGTAAAACAACTAATTCTATGCCACGACAATCTTGGATTGAATCTGAAACAGCTTGGATTACTAATGAACACAAAGTATTTCAAAAAAATGCATTACGGATTGGTATACCCTTAATTCTCTGTTGCATCGCCAGTGTCTGGATGATGTGGAGTGAACACATAAGTGTATCTATAAACAGCTGTTCCCTTTTAGGAATAGTTGGACCATCCATTATCGGTTTATATGGAATTCTTTTTTACCTCTTCACGAAAAACAAGGAAGTTAAAACAATGATCATATATGGGATCATTGGATTAGGATTAACTCTTGTTTCGGGATTACTCTACATCTTTATATAAAATAAGCGCTGTCATACTATTTGACAGCGCTTTTTGTTTTAAAACAACAATTTCTGGAGTAAGAATATAGTTGACAAATACCCACAATATGCTATACTACCCTTGTAGATGTTCTTTGAAACACGGTTGGATTAGTTATTTTTGCCTCTAAGACTCTAGGGTTTGAGATAACTAATTCAATCACCACAAAAAACAATACCGATGAAAAATGTAATCTCTTCTTGGGCTTTATTTTTAGGATCAATGGTTTTATTCGTTTACGATTTAGCAAACGGAACGAATATTGATCGATTCCACATGTACAATCTACAGATTGTAGAAGCAGTACTTTTAGTAACTTTCGTGATAATTACTTTTGAGAGTTACAGAAAGATATTTACAAATGTAGATCTTCATATGGTGTCTTCGTTGGTAATCTTTATATTGATTACAACAATTAAATATGAGCTCGATTCATCTTTAATGAAGTCGATACACTCCATCTGTTACACATACTTGTTTGTAATCCTAGCGATTATTACAAACAAAAACAAAGACAGAATATTGTCTCTAAACAACTAGAAGGTAGAGGAAACATTTTTCCCTAACATTCAAAAGATACCTTTTCAAACGACAGACCCACATCTTACCGATGTATAAGGGTCTTTTTTATTTACCTGTTATACTTACGATATCCATGGATTACAAGTTGATCTTCGCTATCATTTCGACCATTATCGGCACACCATCATTCGCCGCCGCACAGTACAAAAACCAAATTAGTGTAGTTTTGACAAAACAACTTTACGTGCTATAGTGCATTCAATATTTTTTTACATCGTGATTTAGTGACCAGAGGAGACGTTCATCTCTTGCGGTCACTAAACCATTTATACTTATGCAGTTACTGAAACTTTCATTCAACATGTTAATGAATCACTTATGCAGCGAGGTTCACTTTACCAACAACACCACCGCTGCCGACCTAGTTGCCAACTCAGAAAACAGCCGGGCAATACTCGAACGTGGACCAAAGTACCTGCGCGAAATTGCCACGTACATGAAGAACACTTTTCCCGAAAGTGAAGTGCGCACCTGGAAGTCTAAAAACAGGAAGTTATTTCAGGCATGGACGATTATTTTATTACAATTAATAAAAGACAACTCCTACGCCAATGCACCCTACACGGCCCAAACGCCATTACGCACACAAAAACTTAAAGTATGGACGGCATACCTCATAAAGCTTGCTGACGCAGCAGATAAAGAAATATTACAAAAAGGTGCGGTGCTACTGAAAAACGGAAACTGCTGTTACTTTAAACCAGCTAACACTCCATCTGCAACTGTTGCCCCGGAAGATATTGCTCTGCCTAAAGTAAGGATGCATGATGTAGAAGGCACAAGCCGGTACTTAGTAAAAATTCTTGAGCCAGGCTCGTTCAGCACTGAATACCAGCTAGGCCAAAAAATACAGGTAAGCAGCCAGGACTTAGTTCCACTACGCAAAACAGCTTAACACTTACACCAATACGCAGAAATACAACGCAAATCCCACCTTGAGTAATCTCGGTGG
>DALYCO010000009.1:0-14354 GCA_031973655.1 Minisyncoccota bacterium
TCTACCAAAAATACCTTTCTCCAGACCAGGGCTTGCCACGGAAGCTCGGTCTAACTCGAGGAGGTAATTGTGTCTTCCTGCCAACATGTTCCGAATACACAAAAGAAGCGATACTTAAATACGGACCAATCAAAGGCATCGCCTTGGGTGCTCGAAGAATCTCTCGATGTCATCCATGGCAAAAGAATCATTACGATCCGCTTATATAAAAAGCCCGCTCTATGCGGGCTTTTTATTATCTTACGAAAACAAGAAATGAAAGCATGAGACAGTAGAGAAGGGCAAAACCACCTGCTTCACCTTTTTTTGTAAAGATGAGGCCGGCTACTGCACAGGCAAAAATAACCATAAGCGCATAGCCCCAGATTACATAATGAGTTAAAGCAAAAAGTATAAGAGCAAAAATCCAAGCGAGCGCGACAATTCCAATAGTGATTCGCGCTTTTTCTGTTCCGATCAGTGTCGCAAGCGTAGTGATATTGTCTGCATCGTCTCCGGAAGTATCTTTAAGATCTTTTGCGTGTACTACAGAAAAAATAAAGAGGAAAAAAATGGCGAGTAGTTTTATCGGAAAAGCAGCGAATACCTGATTCTCTGCAACTAAAAAATATCCTGAGAGCATCGCTACACAACTTGTAAGCGCAACGAGCATACTGCCGACAGGGAAGTATCGTCGAAACCGAAGCGGTGGGGCAGAATAAATATAGTAGATTGCCTGGAAAAGAACCATGAGCACAAACACGTGGTAGTTGAAGAGTAGGCTTCCGAGTAGTGCGAAAATTCCCGCAATGACTGCTGCATTCTTCATGTCTTGTTGGGTTAATACCTGGCTGATAAGCGGGCGATTTGTATTTGTATGTTTATCGACATGTGTATCGTACATATCATTGATCAACACGGCGAGTACAAAATTAACCGCCAACACTAGACAGAAGATAAAGAAGCCAAAGTAATCAGTAGCAGAAAAGCTATGTGGCACAAGGCCGATTAGGTATGCAAGATGTCCGCCAACAGCCACAAAAAGAATATTGAGTACTATTCGCGCTGGACGCATATTCATCAAAACAGCTTTTGTTTTTTCTCCGTAACTTCTCCAGAATATATAGACGATTCCAACGAGAGAGAGGAGCCAAGTAATTCTTCCAGTAAATAGTGCGAGGTATTCGTAGTATCGGGCGATTGGAGTAATATTGAAAACTAGGAATGTGTGCGCTGAGCTCAAAAGGCTTCCGCTAAAGATGGAGGTGAAGTACCGTTCGATACTATTGAAATCGAAAGTTCGAAGATCGAGTGTCATTAAAATTCCAGGCAAGGAAAGATGTGTAAACACAACGACATACCCAACAAGAGCAGCGAGGATTCCTTTCCAAAACTTTTTAGTTTCAGAAAAAATAAAAGCGAAGATTCCAAGCATGAGGATTACAATCTCAATACGGATACCGATTGATATACCGCAACTCTGAATTGGTCCAAAAAATGTAAAGAAGTCTCTTAATAGATACCAGTGGTGGGCGCCGTTGTATCCCATGCAAAAACCTTTTCCACCAGAAAGTAGGAGGTCAAAGAGGGGAGGGAGAAGTATCAACGGGCTTGAAAATAAAGAATATTTAAGAATATCGAGTGGCTTCTTCTTTGTAAAAAAAGAAATAAATATTGGGAGAGTGAAAAGGATAGCAATATAGAAAAGAATATAGCCAACAAATGTCATCCAGTGAGTAAAGAGTCCTGTCTGCTCTGGATTAGAGAAGTTTTCAATAAGTACTCGTATGCCGATCATTGAGACAATACTTAAAAAATATCCTATTGGGGTTATTTCTACTGATTCAATGTATTTTTTTTGGCTGTCTATAAATGATGCAATTTTTTTCAACATAGGTACATCATAGAACAATTGAGGGGATACGGGAAGGTAAAAACTAGTTTTTTTAGGTTATCCACTTTATCCCCACAATATACACAGATTGTGTAAAGTACCGGGATTCCTTGCGACGTACTATAATATACCCACTATGGAAGTAACCGATACACGTGAGTTGTGGGCACGATGTCTTAAAGACATCGAAATAGAGGTTTCGAAGGCTAATTTCAATACGTGGTTCAAGAACACCGCTGTTATCCGAGAGGATGAGGGTGTTGTTGTTGTCGGCGTACCAAACGAATTCGTAAAAGACTGGCTTATCCAGAAATATCATAAGCTTATTCTAAAATCCCTCATGAGCGCGGCTGAACATATCCGTACTGTTGAGTATATGATCATGAAACCTGAAATGCGCATCAGTAAACAAGCTGAAAGCGTAGCGGGAGCGGCTAAGGCTGATGCTCCACAGGAACTTCCTTTGGCTGAAACACCAATAAACAAGGACGATAACCTCAATCCAAAATATGCCTTTGACTCATTTATCGTTGGACCCTTCAATGAACTCGCTTACGCTGCTTCACAGGCTATTGTAAACAAGCCTGGACGTGCGTATAACCCATTTTTCGTATATGGAAACACTGGTTTGGGCAAGACTCACCTTATTCAGGCCCTTGGAAACTCCATCAAGAATAAATATCCAGAAAAGCGTGTTCATTACATCACGCTTGAGAAGTTCGCTATGGACTATATAAACTCAGTCCAGAACAATAAACCTCATGTTTTCAAGGAAAAATACCGAAAATACGATGTTTTGATTATGGACGATATCCAGTTCATTGGAAAAATGGAAAAGAGCCAAGAAGAACTCTTCCATCTTTTTAATACATTCCATGAAGCTAACAAGCAGATTATCTTTTCATCAGATAAACACCCAAACTTCATTCCTGGTCTCGAAGACCGATTGCGCTCACGATTTTCACAAGGAATGATCGTCGATGTTATCGAACCTGATTACGAATCCCGCGTTGCTGTTTTACGTTCCAAGATCAAAGAGAAGGGGATTGCTGTAGAAGAAGGCGTGCTTGAGTATATTGCCGCTTCAGTTGAAAGCAATATTCGTGAGCTTGAGGGAAATCTTAATACCCTTATCATGCAAACACAGCTCCGAGGACGTGCCTTGGCCCTTACAGAGGTTAAAAACCTTATAAAAAACAGCATCAAGCCAAAGAAAAACATTTCCTCAAAGGAAGTAGTAAAGATTGTTGCTGATTTCTATAACGTAGAAGAGAATTCTATCTATGAAAAGACGCGCAGAAAGGAAATAGTGAAGGCTCGTCAGATGGTTATGTATATTCTCCGAGAAGAATTCAATGTTTCATACCCACTTATTGGACAGAAACTTGGAGGAAAGGATCACACAACCGTAATCCACTCATGCGACAAGATTAAAAATGATATGAAGACTGATCCAGTATTAGTAAGTGAAGTGGAACAGCTTCGTATTATGTTTAAGTAGGTGTTTAAATAATGTGGATAAGGTGAGGGAAAACAGTGTGGAGAAAAAGGCAGAAGTTAGTGAAAAGAAAAAAGTGGTGTGGATAAAAAAATAAGAATTAGTTGATATAAAATAAAAATAAAAGTTATACCCAACAGATGTTTTTAAAAAGAGTAATTATATCCTTTAGAAATCAACTATAAAAAGTTATCCACTAATCCACAGGACTAATAGTAGTAATAGTTTATATATATGAAAATACAATGCTCTAGTGAACAAGTTAAGAACGCACTCCAACACGCTGAACGTGCAACAGGTAAAAATCTTACATTACCTATTCTTTCATCAGTTCTTTGTATTGCATCAGGATCAACTCTAAAGTTTCGCGCAACAAACTTAAGTCTTGGTATTGAAATAGAAATTCCAGCTAAAGTAGAAAAAGAAGGAGTTGTTGCTGTCTCAGGAACAATTCTTTCTGGTTTCTTTGCGAATAGTAAAGCAAACGAAGAAGTTTCTATGGAACAAATAGGAGAAACACTTCTTGTTAAGACTAAACAGGCTAAAATTCAAATTAAAACATTTCCGTACGAAGACTTCCCAACTATTCCAATAGTAGAAGGAGAAACAATTAAAATTCCAACAAATGCATTTTTAGATGGGCTTGAATCTGTATACTACGCAGCAGCCCAAACAGATATTAAACCTGAAATTGGAAGCATTTATATCTACCCAGAGGAAGATATTCTTACGTTTGTAGCTACAGACTCTTTCCGACTCGCAGAAAAGAAAATAAAAGTAAAAGGCCTTTATGGTTTCCAGCCAATTCTTCTTCCATACAAGAATGCTGTAGAACTTCAGCGTATTCTTGCTGGTGTCTCAGGAGATATCTCATTTTGCATAACTAAAAACCTACTCTCTATTTCATTTAACGGCTACTACATAACCTCACGCGTTGTTGATGGGGTATTTCCTGATTACCGAAAAATTTTCCCAAAGGAAAAAACAAGCGAAATGATTATCCTCAAAAGCGAATTGCAGAATGCAGTGAAAACAAGCACACTCTTTAGTGATAAGTTTAATCAGATTACTATTTCAATCAATCCAGAAAAAAAGACGTGTGTACTCACTGCAAAGAACAGTGATGTTGGTGAAAACGAAGCACAGCTCGATGCTGCTCTCTCTGGTGAACCAATATCTGTTGTTATTAACTACCGATACCTCCTTGATTGTCTCAATGCTGTTCCGACTGACAGTGTTTCACTTGAATGCACAGCGCCTTCACGACCAATTCTCGCTAAAGGTGTAGGAGATACTTCATTCCTCTACCTCATCATGCCGATGAATCGTTAATAAAAAAATCTCTATGGAAAATCAGCACATCAGTAATTTGTTCCAAGGTTTGCGAGCCAAGCTTTCGAAGCATCTCATTGAGCGTGCGACCATTTCCAAGATTATTTTCGAAGAAACAAAAATGAAACTTTCCGAGAATGATATCGTTTTTAAAAAAGGCATACTCACTCTTAAACTAAACCCGCTCAAGAAAAATGTACTCGCGATCCAAAAGAGGATCGCTTCTGAAACAACACTTGTTGTTTTGGAAATTCGTTAGTTAGAAGAAGTAAACTGTATTGATGTTTCTCCTGAATTAAATATTGTGTCGTAGCCAATAACTCGGAGTTCATTTGTTGCGCGTACGCTTCCTGTTGAACTTGGAACAAAGGTGTATGATAACGAACCATTTGTTTGGGATCCAACATACGAATTGTTAAGGAATATATCAAATCGTGTTACTTGATACGGACCCTGTGAGGAAATAGTAACAGTAAGTGGTGCATCTTTGTTTATAACAGTGCCTCCAAGGGGCGATATGACGGTTATACGAGGTTTATTTGCTGCGATGTGTACATCGTCGTATTCAGTCGGTTTTGCTCCAGGCTGGGCGAATGTGTAGTCTCCAGAGTGATTTGCCCACCAGTTTTGTGCGGCCGTTTCCCAGTGCTTATACTGGCCGTCATTATAAGGATTTGTAGGAACAGGTCCGAGAATATTGTTTTTATCTACCCAATGTAAGATATCGTGCACATTTGGAACTAGAATCTCTTTTCTTGTTTGTTCGGGTGTTTCAGCAGTAGCTAATTTCCCACTTACCGTATCAATAGTGTAACCTTCTCCGCTTTGCCATACTCCTCGGAGCACCGGCTTAAGAGAATTATAACTAGGATCCTTTGTCGGTTCTTCGAAGGGTTCGTTTGGAAGACCAGCTAGAACTGTTTTCATAAATTCATTCCATGTTGGTGCAATGAGAAGGGAAGAAACCTTTTTTACCATTGGCGTATTGTCGTTGTTTCCTGCCCATGCTCCAACAACAAGAGAAGGGGTATATCCCATAATCCATGCGTCCTTGTAGTCGTTGGTTGTACCTGTTTTTGCAGCTACGTCATGGCCTGGAACAACAAGCGCTGAGTTCGCAGAGAATGCTGGCTGTCGAGCATTATTGTCTGTAAGTATGTCGGTAATCTGGAGCGCTGTTTGTTTTGGAAGAATTTCTATACCAGCATCTTCTGGATTTGTTTCTTCAAGAACTGTTCCTTTTGAATCCATAATAGACAAGATAGGGGTTGGATTGTGTCGAATGCCGCCCGAAGCGAATACACCGTATGCTGAAGCCATATCAAGCAATCGTACTTCTCCACCTCCAAGCACCAATGTTAAACCGTAGTCAGAAGCATTTTTAAGTGTGGTGATTCCCATGTCGTTCGCAAGCTTGATAGCATTTTGAACACCAACAATATAAAGAGTTTTTACTGCCGGAACGTTAATTGATTGTGCTAAGGCAGACCGAATACTCATCGGACCACGGTATGAGCCGTCATAGTTTTGAGGACCATAACAACCTCGAGAATTTATTGTTCCTTCATATGCTCCACAAGAAGGATTGAACTGTGTAGGTACATCGAACAAGACAGTATCAGGCGTCATTCCTTTATTGAAAGCAAGCGCATATACAAAAGGTTTGAATGATGAACCCGGCTGTCGTTTTGCGGTAACAATATTAAACTGGCCAGGAATTTCTTTATCGAAGAAATCTCGTGACCCAACCATCATGACTATCTGGCCATTACGTGGGTCAATTCCTACCATAGCCTGGTTTGTGGCGTTGTTTCCAAGGTTTGCGAATGTGCGGCGCTTCACGATTTCTTCCGCTTTTTCCTGCATTGGATAATCAAGTGTTGTGATAACCTTCAGTCCTGAATCAAGAATTTCTTCTCCATATTTTTCTTCTAAATAGTCTTTCACAAAGAAAACAAAGTGCGGCGCTTTGATACCACTTGCCGAGCGTGGCTGCCAAGTAACAACTTCAGCTTTAGCCGCTGCAAATTCTGCGTCGGTAATAAAGCCAAGTTTTTGCATGCGTGAGAGCACGAGATTTTTTCGGTTTTCCAAAAGATCAAGATTTTTTCCGTACGGAGAAAATCGAGTAGGTGATTGTGGAATGGCCGCAAGGTATGCTGATTCAGTAAGTGTCAGGTCAGCCGCTTTTTTACCGAAATATGTACGGGATGCTTCTTCTACGCCATAGATAGTTCCTCCATATGGAGCTTCGTTCAAATAGATCTGGAGAATTTCGTCTTTAGTAAGAATACGGTCAACTTTCATTGCGAGTACAATTTCCTTCAATTTTCGAATTGGAGTTTTCTTTTGGGTAAGAATTGCATTCTTCACTACCTGCTGGGTAATAGTTGATCCTCCTTGTGCATAGCTTCCTGTTGTAATGTTTACCAGTGCAGCACGAATAAATGAAAGCGGGCGGAATCCGTTGTTGGTATAAAATTTGTCGTCTTCAATCGCAACAGTAGCGCTTTTAACATAGCTCGACATTTCGCTGCTCGAAATTTCAGTTCGCTTGATGTCGCCATGAAAATCATAGAGGAGGATTTTACCAGTACGGTCGTAAATCTGGGTTGATTTTGCGATTGAGCGTTGTTCAAAAGTTTTTAAGTCTGGAACTTGAAGGGTGGCAAGCCAGATAATCATAATGCCGCCAGTCAGTAGAAATACTGAAAGGACGCCAATAATAAGGTTTCTAATAATCGTTTTTTTGTCATGATGGTGTTGAGTTTTTTGCTTTGGATGCATGTTTGTAATCATACCATAGGAGACGGGCGACAAAGGACAAAATTACATATTTATGATAAAGTGATGCGTATGAAAAGCAGCATCGATATAGACGAATTACTATCCCGCGGCGTAGGGGAATTCATTGACCCAACGGGTGCATTCCGAAAAAAACTCCTTGAGAATCCTGAAAAGATTGTCATTAAATTTGGCGTGGATCCTACACGACCAGACCTTCACCTTGGACACGCTGTTGTTCTCCGAAAGCTTCGCCAATTCCAAAACCTTGGTTGCAAGGTCATCTTTCTCGTAGGAGACCTCACGAGCTCTATCGGTGACCCAACTGGTAAAAGCAAAATCCGTCCAGAAATCAGTCAGGAAGAAATCGAAAAGAACATGCGCACCTACCTCGACCAGGTTGGAAAGATCTTGAAGACCGACGAATCAGTTTTTGCTTGGATTAGAAACTCGGATTGGTTTGTTTCTATTAACGACGTCGTCGCACAAGATGGCGTTGCACTCACCATTGATCTCGAAGGACAGAAGGTAACAACACCTCCACTCCCGGGCGACAACATTCTCGCAAAGGCTAATGCATGGGCAAGCAGCCGAATGCAAAAGGGTGGTATAAAAAACTACTCACTGATTAACATCCTCGCAGTACTCCGCCGCATTAGTCATGGACGTCTCATCGAACGTGATATGTTCCAAGATCGCATCAAGGCAGGCGAACCGATCTTCATGCATGAGATGATGTACCCAGTACTTCAGGGTATCGACTCAAATGTCCTTGGTGATATCTACGGATCATGTGATCTTGAAGTTGGTGGAACAGATCAGCACTTCAATATGCTCGTTGGCCGTGACGTTATGGAAATGAATGGTAAGCAGCCGCAAGCAGTACTCTCATTCAAACTTCTCGAAGGAACCGACGGAAAAGAAAAAATGTCCAAGAGCTTGGATAATTACATTGGCATCACTGATGAGCCGGCTGACATGTACGGCAAAATACTTTCTGTTCCCGATACTTCACTCCTTCACTACTTTGAATTGTGCACCTACACCCCGTACGAACGCCTCGAAGAAATAAAAAACGAATTGAATTCTGGAACAGTGAACCCAAAGAATCTCAAAATGGAATTGGCTCGACAGATCGTTGCTGAATACCACGGAGAGGCAGCATCGAAAGATGCAGAAAACGATTTCGTTACTAAGTTCCAGAAAAAAGAAATCCCGGAAGAAATTCCAGAGATCTCAGGACAAGGACCGCTCGCCGATATTCTTGTCGCAAACAATCTTGTTCCTTCAAAGAGTGAATTTCGACGATTGATCGAAGGTGGTGCTGTTACTAACCTCGAAACTGGAGAAAAAATCACTGACCCAGCATTCGTAGTTACTGAAACAGTAACGCTCAAAATCGGGAAAATGACATTCGTTCGAGTAAAAGCTATATAAGCTACATACTAAAAGAGCCGCGCTACGCGCGGCTCTTTTAGTATTAGGGCTATTTAGAGGCTTCCGTCTCTGTCTTCAATAAGGAAATCAGTATCGAGGTCCTCATCGTCTTCCTCGGCTTCAGTTAAAACGCCAAGGTCATCTTCTCCGACAATGACATCTTCAACTTCAAACGCATCATCGAGATTTGGGATAGCGTCTCCATCGATAACTGGTTCTTTTACTTCTTCTTCATCACTCATAGGTGTTTATTTTATGTGCCAAAACTTGGCTCTACTGCTAACGTGCACATGTTGTAACAAATACAGAAAGGCGCTGCAACACGTTGGTTTGATAAAGTTGTGGAAAACTACAATTTCTGGGACGCGCTTGTCGTAATTGCTATAGCAATTGCATCCAATTCGTCATCAATCATCTTTCGTTCTCCTTCGATCTTGATCAATTTTGGCACCATCATCATGACTGCTTGTTTATCTGCTTTGCCATATCCTGTAACGGCGGATTTAATCTGAAGCGGAGAGTATTCACAGATTTTCAGGCCGTATTTTGCGGATATATAGAGTATTGCTCCGCGAACTTCGGCTACACGCATAGCTGTTGTTTTGTTGGTTTCAAAAAAGAGCGTTTCGATTCCGAGATACTCAGGTTTATATTCAAGGACCAATTCTTCTAAGCGTGCGCCGATCAACTGCAAACGCTCTGTGAATTCTAAAGACTTGGAAGTTTTGAAACATTCAGAAAAAAGAAGCTTCTCTTTAGAAACTTTTTCTTTTTCAATAATGGCGATGCCGAGACGTTCAAATCCCGGATCAATTCCAAGAACTCTCATTATGCTGTCACTTCAAGGTTGGTAAAGACCGCTTGCACTTCGTCGTTCTCTTCTAGTTCGTCGACAAGTTCTTCTAATTTTTCTCTGTCTTCATCTGACAGGGGAATTGTCATTGTCGGTGCCCATTCGTTGTCAGTTTTGGCAAAGCCCCAAGTCACTGCGCCAATACCAGCAAATGCTGTTCCGTGTTCAGAAAGAATATGTTTAATTTCCTGTGCTGCTTTATTTCGGTTTGTTGAAAGTGCTTCGATAATAATTCCAACACCACCCGGACCATATGCTTCATAGGTCATGCGTTCGAATTGTTCCGCAGTGTCAGTCGCTTTCTTGATCGCTCGTTCAATATTGTCATTCGGCATATCAACGTCGCGCGCTTTTTGAATGGCGACTTTCAATCCTGGGCTTTCCCGATTGCCGCCGGATTTCTTTGCTTCAAGTGTAATAACACGCACCAGCTTCGTATAGAGCTTGCTGATCCGATCGCCCTGTGAGGCCTTTTTGCCTTTTTTCTTTTCCCATTGAGAGTGGCTCATATGTTTCCTAGCTTATATCTTTTTGAGTAAGAACTCAAGATTTACATATATAAAATAAAAGCAGGCTGGTGCCCGCTTTTATTTCTCTATAAACCCTTCAAACCCAAGATGATCGTATGCCTTTTTCGTCGCAATGCGTCCGCGGGCTGTTCGTTCAAGCAGTCCTTGCTGGATAAGGTATGGTTCTACAACTTCTTCGATAGTCGCTTCTTCTTCGCTCGTAGCCGCAGCAATAGTATTCAAACCAACCGGTCCGCCGTTGAATTTCTGAATAATTGTTTGGAGAATGTTTCGATCTGATTCTGAAAGTCCGACTTCGTCGATGCCGAGGAGGGAGAGGGCGAGGAATACTGTTTTCTTGTCGAGATCTTTCTTGTGCACCTGCGCATAGTCACGGCAACGCTTGAGGAAATAGTTTGCGGTGCGGGGAGTGAAGCGCGCGCGCTTGGCGATTTCGTCTACACCATCATCGTCAATATTCACGCCAAGAATTTTTGCTGAACGGTGAATGATTTTTTTAATTTCGTCATGAGAATAGAATTCCAAGCGGAAGACGCCGCCGCCGAAGCGCGAGCGGAGCGGAGCGGAGAGAAGCGCAATTCGGGTAGTGGCGGCGATGAGAGTGAATGGAGGAAGTTCAAGCTGAATAGTTCGAGCAGATGGTCCTTTGCCGATGATGATATCGAGAACACCTGATTCCATGGCAGGGTAGAGGACTTCTTCAACCATTTTATTCAAGCGGTGGATTTCGTCGATGAAAATAATATCGCCAGGAGCGAGATTGGTGAGAATAGAAGCGAGATCGCCGACTTTTTCGATAGCCGGACCAGAAGTAATCTTGATCTGTCGGCCTGTTTCGTGAGCGACGAGGTGGGCGAGAGTGGTTTTACCCAATCCCGGAGGGCCATAGAATAAAATGTGCTCCGCAGGGTGATTTCGCTCCTTTGCAGCAACCAAAAGTATCCTCAGGTTCTCTTTGATGGTATTTTGGCCAATATAGTCATCCCAAGCGTCTGGACGGAGGGTATGATCCAAATGCCGATCATTGAAATGATCCTTATTTTCTCCTTTATTTACAATGGTTTTTTCGTTTTCGTCCATATTACTTTGCTGTGATAATGGGGTAGCACTTGACAAAAAAGTTGAGAGGTGCTATACTGTTCTCAGATCACATTATTAACAGCTTATACACAGAGTATACCACAACTGCGAGTAGCCCTGTGTTTTTAAGTTATGTATGATGTGGGTCACGTTCACAATATAAGAAAAAGGTATTAATCTCTAAGCTATCAGCTCTCACGAGTTTGTACGTACCCTGACAGGATGATCTGGTTTCGACTGGGCCTCTCCTTGACGATTGCGATGCATATGCGGCACAGTCGGATATGGATGGTTTGGAGATTAATGCTTTGTTCTCAAAAAGAAAACACCCAGTACTTTTACTGGGTGTTTTCTTTTGTATATTATTCTGTCTCGTAGAGATCCACCACATTCGACACTTCTTCAAACGACGTAATGCCTCGAACAATTTTCACGACACCGTCTTCTTTCATATCCAGAAGTCCTTGTTTGTCAGCGACATGTTTTACATCGCGTTCTGACGGAACAGTGACAATAAGTTTTTCCATTTCTTCGCCGGTATGAATTGCTTCGAAGATTCCGATACGTCCTTTATATCCAGTCATGTTGCATTTATCGCAACCAACAGGGGAGTAGAGTGTGATTGGCATATCAGGAGTAACTTCATATGGCTTCAAGTCTTTGCCGAGTTCTACTGCCTTTTTAATTATATTTCGGAGGAGATCAATCTGTTTTTGTTCAGGAGCTTCTACTGCTTTTCGACAGACAGTACAAAGTTTTCGACAGAGACGCTGTGCAAGAGAAAGTTTTAAAGCAGAGACCAGAATTTTTGGATTCACTCCGAGGTCGATCAAGCGGGGAACTACACCGGCAGCTGAGTTGGTGTGCAAAGTAGAGAACACCAAGTGACCAGTGTTTGAAGCTTCGATCGCAGTCATAGCTGTTTCGTCGTCTCGGATTTCACCCACCATGATAACGTCAGGGTCTTGTCGCATCGCAGCGCGCAATCCTGCAGCAAACGTATATCCCTTTTCATGTTCCACCTGTGTCTGAGTAATTCCTTCGAGGTGATATTCAACTGGATCTTCAATTGTCATCATCTTCAATTCAGAAGAATAGATTTTCGCCAAAAAGGCATACAGTGTAGTGGTTTTACCGGAACCAGTTGGTCCAGTAATAAGAATCAGTCCGTTTGGCGCATTGATGGCTTTCATCATCACGTCATATACCTTGCTGTCGATTCCCATATTTTCCAAATTCACGCGAATTGATTTTGGATTCAAGATACGCATTACTATTCCTTCGCCGTACGCGCCTGGAACAATTGAGACACGCATTGAGATTTCATCCTTATCGAGGAATATTGAAAATCGTCCGTCTTGAGCAATAGCATTTGATGTCAGTTTCATTCCTGACATGAGCTTCAATCGAGAATTGAGTAATTTGTGAATGTCGTAGCTGAAGTGATAAATGTCTTGAAGCACGCCGTCCAATCGCAAGCGCAATCGAACGAAGTTTTCTTCTGGTTCGATGTGTACGTCAGATGCATCGATTGAGATAGCACCTGCCAAAATGATTTCGAGAATATGTGAAACCTTGTGCGAGTCTTTTTCAGAGATCAGTTTTTCAATATGCTGCTTGATGTCTTCAGTATTATGGATTGTTTTTCCGAGATCCAGAATAGTTTCGCCAGAAACATCCATTCCTCCGACACGTGCGGTCGTTGCAAGAGAGAGTTCCTTGTAACGGCTCCATACTTTTTCAAGACTTGCTTGTGACACCATATAGTAGGTAGGTGTCATGCTCTTTGCCTGTAATTCTTCGGTAAGTGTTGCGATCTCTGGTCG
Source organism: Minisyncoccota bacterium (assembly GCA_031973655.1). Taxonomy (GTDB): domain Bacteria; phylum Patescibacteriota; class Minisyncoccia; order Phycocordibacterales; family UBA9973; genus DALYCO01. Next base: position 13,214 of record DALYCO010000009.1, read on the forward strand.
TTCTGGTGTTCGGATAGCAATATGAATAGTCTTGCCGAGGACTTTGAATGGGGCAACGCCGTATTCGCGCGCTTCTTTTTCGGGTACATAGTGTAATGCATCGTTCTCAACGATCACCGGTGCGAGATCAATATACTGCATGCCATATTTGTTTTCAGCCAGTATGCGAACGACATCCTCTTCCTCTGTTTTTCGGAGGTCTGCTAGTTGCTTGGTTGAATTATCTTCATCGAATTGGACCATATATACAAAGGATTATACTCTCTTTGCACTCTTTTAGCCTAATATCCATGCCCTTGACAATTATTGTATTTGTGATACAATAGGAGCAAAATGAAATCCTGGGCGTTTTCTGCTCATCCTAATATATTTTCCGAAACTTTTTCCTCACTTAAAACAAACAGCCGAAATCATGAACCAATTCTTTTCCAAAATTGTGCTTATACTGCTATTAGCAGTATGCACGCAAAAAACAAACGCACAAACTGACCACAAAAACTTAAATCCCTTCAAGCAAAAAACTGTAAGCCCTGCGAAAGTAGCTATTGCTACCTGGAACAGTGCCGCAGCAAAAGCAGCGAAAGGAGATGAGAGCGAGTGGAAGACTCTTGTTAGTTGCAGTTATGTTGATTACGCTACATTAGTTTATGAAAACCTTGCCGCTGGTGACAACACCATCGTAAAGACAGACATAAACTATATGTTAAGCCACGCAAGCTTAGCTATACGTCATATCAAAAAAGGCGATAAGATTTGGGGCATCAAAGCTGATGGCACCCTTGATTATTACCTGGCTCTATCTGATTTTGACTGCGATGTTCTGGTGTACAAAACCAAGGACGCTGCAGGCACTACAATAGAAATTGATATAGCAGTTTGGGATTGTTTCAATCCTAAAGTGTATGTACGTACAGAAACTAAAGCCGATGTTGTTACTGTTACAAAACATGACACTACGTATGTTGTGCAAACAGTAGAAAAACCGGTTTACTACAAAGAAGTTGCGCAACAAGCTGGCTACCAGGCCTACTATCAACCAACAGGTATGTATATGCCTGTACAGCAACCTGTATATTATCCGCAAGGGTATATCATGTTGCCGTTACCGCAATGTTTTCCGTTATTTCACTGCCAACCAGCG
>DALYCO010000010.1:0-677 GCA_031973655.1 Minisyncoccota bacterium
CTCAGAGACATATAACAAGAATATACATCAAAGTAATACTACCTTTGATTCGGGGACATTGAGCACTGAACAAATGGCAAATTCTATCCTAAAAGATTTAGGTGTTTTAAAAAACTAACCATCTTAGGTACGCTCGAACCTAAAAATAACCTTTCAGTTAAACGACGAAACGAAGCTTTTAAGGCTTCGTTTTAATCTGTGCGGAGGAGGTGAGATTCGAACTCACGGACCGCGTAAACAGTCTCTTGTTTTCAAGACAAGTGCCTTCAACCACTCAGCCACTCCTCCGTGTTTGATGTTATAGGCGTTGAAACCTATATGCTGAAGAACTTGGACATACTAGCAGGAAAACCTGAAAAATTCAATATCCCTCCTCATTTTGTCTAAATATGCTATTCTCAGGGTATGAAATACCTCGGAATCGACTACGGAACCAAGCGCGTCGGGTTCGCCCTCTCGGACGACAGCGGCACGCTGGCTTTTCCGCATGAGGTTCTCCAGAACACTATCGGACTCACAGCAGCTATTGAAGACATAATCCGAAGCGAGAAAATTGACGAGATCGTCATGGGCGAATCGGTTAATCTCGATGGAACTGAAAATCCCGTTCAGAAAAAGATCAAAGGATTTGCTGAAGCACTTGAGCGACGCTTTGAAGTGCCAGTTCGTTTTGAAAA
>DALYCO010000010.1:687-9637 GCA_031973655.1 Minisyncoccota bacterium
AGAATTTATGACTTCGTATGAAGCACATGGAAGGCAGGGGAAGGAGAGCAACGATGCGCGGCAAACGAAGTTTGCCGCGCCCGTCGACCTCGACGCCCGCGCCGCCGCACTTATTCTCCAGAGATATTTGGACAAGCAGAAGAAGAAATAATAAATAAACACATTATGAAACACGAAACATGCACACGGTGCGCAAACGAATTCTCAATGGATGAGAACGATCTTTCGTTTTATGAAAAGATGAAAGTGCCAAGTCCGACAACGTGTCCGGATTGCAGATTCAAAATGCGGGCGCTCTTTCGAAATGAGATGACGCTTTACTCTGGTCGCAAATGTGAGCTCTGTCAGAAAAATATCGTGACGATGTACAATCCCAAATCGCCGTACAAAGTATATTGTCACGGCTGTTTCTATTCAGAAAAATGGGATCCAAAATCGTATGCAGTTGATTACGATATGTCTCGCTCATTCATGGATCAGATGGGGGAATTTCTCCGACGAGTTCCGAAGGTAGCGACGTACCTCACTAAGGGTGATGGAGAAAATGTTAACAGCGAATACGTAAACATGGCGAGCGGATGCAAGAACGCGTATCTCGTTTTTAACACTTCAATGGCAGAGGATTCAATGTACTGTCGTGGATTGCGAGGCATTAAAGATTCAGCAGACCTCTATTTCGCAACAAGTTCTGAGCGCTGCTATGAATCCATAAACGTGCAGGAATCAACCGGCATTACTTACAGTCAAAATGTTGTCGGCTGCGTAGACTCGCATTTCATATTAAACGGTAGCGGATTGATGAATTGTTTCGGCTGCGTGAATTTGCGCAACAAGAGCTATCACTGGTTCAACGAACAGCTCACCAGAGAAGACTACACTGCTCGACTTGCAGAAGTGATGGGCAGTAGCGAAAAACTTGCCCAAGCAAAAAAAGAGTTTGAAGCTTTCTCTCTACAATTTCCTCGTCGAGAAAATAACAATATAAAGACTGTGGGTTCAACAGGGGATTATCTTTTTGAATGTAAAAATATGCTTGATTCGTTCGAGTCTACAAAGTCGGAGGATTGCCGATACGTCTTCGCTTCAAAAGAAATTCGCGATTCACTCGGCACAACAGGATACGGTGCGAAGTCTGAACAGCTTTTGGAATGTATTGCGACTGGTCACTGTAGTAATGTCATCGGAACATACGGTGCGGAAACCTGTCAGAATATTATGTACAGTTTCTATATCACTAACTGTCACGACTGTATTGGTTGCGACGCACTTCGAAACGGGCAGTACAGCATTTTCAATAAAGAATATTCAAAGGAAGAATATGAGACTTTGAAAGCGCATATTGTATCTGAACTTTCAGCGCAGGGATTACATGGACTTATTTTCCCTCCAGAAATCGCTCCTTTCGCATATAACGAAACAGTCGCCCAGGATAATTTCCCTTTGACTAAAGAACAGGCCGCAGCCCTCGGTTTTCGATGGGAAGAGGATATTCAGATTACGAAAGGAAAAGAAACAATTTCTTCAGAATCAATTCCTGACAATATTAAAGACGTTACTGATTCGATCATGAGTGAAATCTTGAAATGTTCGGATTGTGAACGAAACTATAAAATTACTGCGCAGGAATTCCAGCTCTACCAAAAAATGAATTTGCCGATTCCGCGCAAATGTTTCTACTGCCGTCATCAAGCTCGCGTCATTGCCCGAGGTCCGTATAAATTCTGGGATCGAAATTGCGCACATTGTTCAAAGGCAATCGTTACCAACTATGCGCCGGAACGCCCGGAGATCGTTTACTGCGAATCGTGCTATCAACAGGAAGTGATTTAAGTAGCTTATTTATTGCAGAAAATCCCGACAAGGTTTATGATGGATTCGGTAAGGATGAGAATCTAAATCCGCCCAGAAATGGGCGGATTTTATTTTTTCTTGATTAGAGCTTCATATCAAAATTGTATGCTGTGATCGGTATGGCTCGGTAACCCCATATCGTGGGGACGCTGATGGCTCAGATTTTCATCCTTACCAAATGAGAATACGGGTTCGATTCCCGTCGTTTCCAAAAGTTTTTTCTCTGCATCTAAAAAGAAGTGGTATACTATTCTCATATGGAAGGAGGTATGAAAGGACCTGGGGGTCCTCAGGGTCCAGGAAAATCAGATAAATCAAGTTTAGAAAATTCAGCAGAACTCAAAAAATCAGCTGAGCGGTTTTGCAGTACGCATATTTCAAATGACGACCTTAAGACCGATAGGGAAAAATACGTTGCTCTCGCGTACGAGGGAAAAAATCCAGCACTCAATTCGTACAGCATGCAGATGCTTGAAAAAGATCTTCATCTCCCCGAAGAGCCTTCGATGATGGTATGGGTGAGCGCGCCGAAAAGTCTTCAAACTCACATCATCAAAGAACATCCTTATGTTCAGAACAAACACCTAAGTGATGCAGTTAAATTTAAAGACCAAGCAGTAGAGAGGTTCAGGAAAGGCTTTCCAGAGAAATCTTGGGAAATTCTTTCCAAGGTTTCCAAGGGATTTTGGGAAGTGAGAATTGCAGATTTTCCTGTACCAGGAACTAAGCTTCCTCCGGAATTAGAAAAGATTCAGCGACAAGTAAAGAGCGCACGTGTTTGGGCAAACAGTAGCATTCCAAGTTCACAACACACGTACCCTGAGGCGCTGTATTCCAAAGTTAATGGCTTCAATAAACCCAAAGACGGAAAACAGTTCGGCGAAAAATTAGAAGAAGTATATAGCGCTTTCATCAAGCACTATACAACTAATCCAAAAGAACGAACTCGTCTTTTTAAAGAGCTCGATTTTCAAAAGATTTCAAAGGAACTTGAGGATGATGGATATTTTGATACACTAGAAAGTGCGTTCTTTTCAAAAAAACATTGGGGAGAAAAAATAGAGAATACGGAAGACGCAAAAGTTCTTTTATCGAAAGATGTGATGGAGGGTATTCCGCCCAAGACTATGGATTATTACCTGACAGGAACTTCCAAGCGGTACCAAAAAGCGGACATGGTGTATTTTGTAGAATTTCTAAAGGATCATCCGAATGTTTCCTGGTCATCGCTTGCAGTAATGAATGAAAGCTCGCTGTCGACAGGATGGTTTGCTGGTGGAAGATCTGCAAGCAGTATTGAAACATTGATAAACACCAAATTCAGCGAGCCTATAATAAAGGATATGCATGACACTGACCGAGCATTTATGCGCATGCCGCTCAAAGATATGATGTCGATGCTCCCAGACAGGGATCGTGCGGATGTCGATGTTTTTATTGCCAAGACAATGAATGAGCGATTCAAGGATTCAGGTGGAACAGAGAATCAGCCAATAGATCATATTTATAGTGAGCTTTTGGTTAGATATGGAAGAGTTTTGCCGGAAAAGGGCTCTACTGGAGCCTTGAAGGCAATTGCAGCTTTACACGGCGGGCGTGCTAAATATCTTGAAACATTTTTGGGAGTAAACATCGCTCCATTCGAACATATTCAAAGAACGCTGGTAAAAATTGAACACATGGCAGAACAGGCACGATTAGCTCCAGATGTGGCAACTAAAAATCATTTTGCTTTACGAGCGCGAATGATGCTCCTGGAAGATTTCGATGAATATACAAAAGAACTGCAAACACATATGCCAATTCCTGATGAGTATGCAAAAATATATAAAGGGCGATTGTATAAAATCACCGAAGATCTTGAAGAAGCGGAACGCCAGCTGAGAGTGGCAGGAATTTAATCAATTGGGTATACTAATTACTGTAATAATTAATAAATAAAAGATAAAACTATGTATTCAAAACTCATGAACTGTTTCAGCAATAAAAATCTTGGTCTCTTTATTATCCGCGTTGGTATCGCAATCGTCTTTGGATTCGCAGGTTACATGAAGCTTGCACATGCAGATCAGATGTTCGCATTCTTCGTTTCACTCGGATTACCTGCATTCATGGTGTATGTCATTGGTGCACTTGAAGTTCTTGGCGCAGTTTCAATGCTTATCGGTTACATGACAAAGATTATGGGATTTGTTCTTACTGTTATTCTCGTATTCGCAATTATTTTGGTTAAGGCAAAGATGGGATTCGTTGCAGCTGAACTCGATATCATTACATTGGCAGCGGCTCTCGGTATTGCTCTCGTTGGTCCTGGTGCATGGTCAGTACATGGTGAAAACTGTGACGACTGCAAGGGCGGTGTTTGCGCGGTTCAATAGGTTTTAAAATATAGAAAGCACAAAAAGAGCGGCGCCGAAGGCGCCGCTCTTTTGTATTGCCTTTCCCCCTGATTCGTTCTAATCTGTACCTATCCATGGAAAACTCAAAAACCCCGCAGTTTGACGCCCTTCTTCAGCCAATACTTGATGCACTTGTTCCGCATTCACGTACGTGTGTATGGAAAGGGAAGCATGAATACTGTGAAGGGAATTTTGAAATCACTTCAGAAGACATTGAGTTTCTCCAGATGCTCCGTGCCCCAGCTTCCAACTATTGCCCAACCTGCCGCCGAATGCGCCGCATGATCTATATGAACATGTCGCGTCTCTTCAAGCGCCCGTGTGACGCGCCAGGACACACTGAACAAATGATTTCAATCCTCACTCCAGAATGCCCGTTTCCGGTATATGACTATGAATATTTTATCGGCGATACATTCGACCCGTCTTCATTTGGTACCGACTGGAAAGAAGGCGACAGTCCAATGGAAACACTTTTTAATTTGCGTAAAGTATTTCCCATGCCGTCATTTCTTAATCGCGATCCTTCAGCAATCAACAGCGAATATTCAAACGGCGGACGTGATAATAAAAACTTGTACTATGCCATGGGCTGTTATGGTACTGAAGATATTTGGTATTCATGCATGATCAACAAGTGCAAAGAAATCATGGACGGCAGCGATGTTTCTGATTCAGAAATGGTGTATGACAGCTATGCAGTTGATCATCTCTATAAAACTTCCTTTGCGAATTATTCAAGAGACTGTTCGGATTCAATGTTTCTTTTCGACTGTAAAAACTGCGCGGACTGTTTTGGTTGTGTGAATCTCCGCAACAAGCGCTACTGCATTTGGAACGAGCAGAAGACAAAGGAAGAATATGTGGCATTTATGCAATCAATCCAGCCGCTCTCTCATTCTTTCCTAAAAGAAACAAAAGAAAAATTCTGGCAATTTGTAAAATCACAGCCAATGAACGGTTCGCAGAATGTTGCAGTAAATAATACAACTGGAGTTCTTTCTGACCATTGCGAAGATGCGCATGATATTACCCATTGCCGACAGGCTAAGCACGTACGGCATGTCGATGCAGCGCTTGGACATAATGATTCAATGGATCTTCTTTTTTCCGGAAGTTCAGAACGTCTCTATCAGACAATCAACATTGGTTCACGATCAAGCAACGTAAAGTTTTCAGTTTCTTCAAAATTCACCACGGATTCAGAATTCGTTTTCAATTCAAAAAATCTTTCAAATTGCTTTATGTGTTTTGGATTGCAGAATAAATCGTATTGTATTCTCAATAAGCAGTATTCACCTGAAGAATATTGGCCGCTCGTGGACAAGATCAAGACTGACATGCTTACGCGCGGGGAATGGGGAGAATGCCCAGATATGCGATTTTCTGCTCAGGCATACAATTTCTCAATGGCAGGTATTCATTATCCGCTCTCACCAGAACAGGTTACAGAACTTGGTGGTTTTACTGCTTCCGAACCTGAAACAAACGTTGGAAATATGGAAACGATTGCGGCACAAGATTTACTTGAAACAATTACTGCAACTGACGACTCAATACTACAAAAGGGAATTATCTGTGAACAAACTGGACGTCCATTTCGTGTTATTCCAACCGAACTAGCATTTTACAGAAAAATGGGGATTCCAATTCCGCACTTACATCCAACAATTCGAATGCAGGAACAGGCTATCATGGCACCGACTGGGAAAAAATACGAAGCCACCTGCAGAAGCTGCAGCAAGGACATCAGTGTTATTTTCCCAAAACAGAGTGGTTTCAAATTTTACTGTGAAGAATGCTATAGCAGGGAATATAACTAAGCCTATTTAAAAATGTCTTCAAAAACGCCACAATTCGATGCAGCACTCGACGAACTATTCCGTACGCTTGTTCCGCATTCAAGAATTTGTAAACAAAAAGGAATTTCAAAATATTGCGAGGGGGAGTTTCAGATTACCGATAAGGATATTGAATTTCTTACCGCACTGCGTGTTCCGCCGCCTACCTTGTGTCCGACATGTCGCCATCAACGCCGTTTAGCATTTACGAACTACTCAAAAATTTTTAGGAGAAAATGTGAAGTTCCGGGGCATGATGAGTCGCTCATTTCAATTGTTCCTCCTGTTGCTCCGTGGACTATTTATGACGACAAGGTCTACCTTTCCGAGGAATGGAATGCGAAAGACTATGCAACAGCTCTCGATTCAAAAGAATCTTTTTTTGACCAGATGTTTGCGCTCAAAAAACGGGTACCGCATCCCGGTGCACCACACGGTCCCGAGGTAATAAACAGCGACTACACTTTTCACGGGCGATATATACGCGACAGCTATTATGCGTTCGGCGCGTATTCATCTGAGGAAGTGGTGTATTCAGGCGGAACGTTCGACAGCCACCATATCTTTGATTCATACAGCACTCGATCAAGCGACACGCTCTATGAATGCGTGAACTGCTCAAACTGCACCCGAGTGTACTGGTCATTTTTTTCTCGCGACTGCGTAGATTCTGCGCTCTTGTTTGACTGTGCAAACTGTATGGACTGTTTCGGTTGCGTAAATCTGCGCAACAAGCGCTACTGCTGGTTCAATGAGCAGCTGACGAAAGAAGAATATGAGAAGCGACGAAAGGAAGTTGATATGGGTGATGTGAATGTTTTCTTGCCACTGTGGTCAAAATATATGGAATTTGTGACTTCGCTTCCGGTACGAGCTGAGCGATTTGAAGCGTCAGTAGATGTTGAAGGAAATGATATTAGTCACTCAAAAGATATTCAGAACGGTTATCAAATTGAACAAAGCGAACACATGCGCCACGTACAATTCATTAAAGGCGCAAAAGACGGAATGGATATGACGTATGGCAGCAAGTCAGAACTTTTATACGAAACAAGTGGTGTAGGTGTTGGAAGTTCTCGAACAAAATTTTCTGCCGGTGGCAAGACGGTTTCTGATTGCGAATATACTATTTCATCCAATAACTGCCAGAATTGTTTTGGCTGTGTTGGCCTCGTAAATACATCATATGCAATCATGAATACAGTGTATGAACCGGAAGAATATTGGAAACGCGTAGATGAAATTAAAACAGCCATGCTTGCGCGAGGGGAGTACGGCGAATTTTTTCCAGTTCAATTTTCCGCATACACTTACAATACCTCTGTCGGCGACATTATTTATCCGCTTACCAAAGAAGAAAATGCTGCACTCGGGTGGCTGTACCAGGATGACATTGAAGCAAACACTCAAGGAATGGAAATTGCAACGATCGAAGATACTGCAGTTCCAATGAGCAAACTGACAGATTCAATCCTTTCAAAAGTCATTCTATCTGCATGGTCCCGCAAGCCGTTTCGAATCACCGAACGGGAACTTGGCTTTTATCGACGCTATAATCTTCCGTTGCCGACCGATACTCCTGCTGAACGAATGACACGCAGAATGAACATGGCCGGCATTACCCGCATGTCAAAAGAAACCTGTACATCATGCAGAAAAGAAATTAATTCACAGTACAAAAAAGAAGATGGTTGGAAACCATACTGCACGGCGTGTTATCAGCAGGAAGTGTTGTAAACTATCTATATGCTTACTTCTCACATCCTTATCTACCTCATACTCCTGACGCTGGCATTTATCAATATCCTCGTCCCGTTTTCTGGGTCAGTTACTGTTGCGCCACTTTTAGCGACGCTTACAACAACGCATATTGCTATCGGGCTTACCTCGTTTTATTTTTTTATTGTCTGCCTGATCCGGGTCGCTTTTTTCTGGAAAGAAATACGTTGGGAATATTTAAAAAAGTTTTTGCCAGTCTCGCTTTCATTCGGTGCACTCGGTGCGTTTGCTCTTATTGCGATTCCTGAAACTGTAGTCGCTATCCTCCTCGCAATTTTTCTCCTCTATTTTTTCATCAAGGCAATTCAAGGAGGGGATCGAAAAGAAAATATTAGTAAACAGCATAAATACACGCTAGGCGTTGTCGGTGCGATTTCCGGATTTCTGCAAGGTTCCGGCCTTTCGGGAAGCGATCTTCGCAATGGATATTTATATGCTGAAGGACTTTCGCTTGCGCAGGTTCATGGTACGACTGCATTTATCGGCGGGTCAACATTCCTACTCGCAACTATCATTCGTTTATTCACCAATCAGCTTCAGATTCCTGATCTCTCTATTATTTTCTACCTGATACCTTTCCTTATTTTGGTAACATATCTCGGCAAGAAGGTAATTTATAGAATGAATGAAAAGTATTCGAGAATATTGGTCATTGTTATTATGGGTATTGCATTAGGTTCAATTTTGATTAAACTGGGTAAGCTTCTATACTAATCAATATGCACCTCCAAAACTGCCAAAACTGCAAGACTGACTTCCAGATCGATCCGGAGGATTTTGTGTTTTATGACAAGATCAAAGTGCCGCCGCCGACATTTTGCCCTGAATGCAGAATGCGACGACGCATGATTTGGCGAAATGCCCGATCGCTGCATAAACGTACTTGTTTGGTTTGCAGCAAGACACTGATTTCAATGTATGCCGATGAAACCGTTCCGGTGCTTTGTAATGAATGTTACGGTGGAACAGGCTGGGATCCGATGTCATACGGAAAAGACTATGACTTCTCAAAACCATTTTTTATGCAGCTCAAAGAATTGTTTCAAACCGTTCCGCGTTTTTATGCGTATCGATTTGGAA
>DALYCO010000010.1:9647-12276 GCA_031973655.1 Minisyncoccota bacterium
CAATTCTGATTTCGCCAATTTCGCGAAAGACGACAAGAATTGCTATCTCGCATATTCGGTTACCGACTGTGAGGATATTTCATATTCCGAAACAATTGGAAAATCAAAAAATAGCATGGACTGCTATGCTGTAGAAAAAGTGGATGGTTGCTCCTACAATGTGGACTCAGAAGGGAACTACAATACGCACCATGTTGTCCAAACACAAAACTGCCTGGACTCCATGTTTTTATTTGATTGTGCCAACAGCAATAACTGTATGCTCTCATCCGGGTTGCGAAATGGGCAGTACGTTTTTAAAAACCAGAAACTTTCAAAAGAAGAGTATCAGAAGGCAGTAGCAGAATTACATCTCGACACATATTCAGGTATTCAAGCAGCGAAAGAACTATTTGATGAAATGCTCGCCCGTGAATCTATTCACAAATACGCATTCATTTATGCTTCGCAGAACGCAACAGGGGACTATATTCATAACGCAAAAGATGTTAAGCGCAGCTTTGATGTTATTGATTGCGAAAACGTTGCCTACAGTAATCGTGCCATCGAGGTAAAAGACTGTTACGACAATACCGGCGTCGGTTTCAAAGCCGAACTTATTTACGAATCTATGGCTGCGACGGCAAACACATTTGGAAATTCTTTCTGCTACCTTACCATCCAAGGATGTCGCAGCTGTGAGTATTCAATGATCTGCAGAAATAGCAGCAATTGTTTTGGTTGTATTGGACTCATTAATGCTAAATTCTGCATATTCAATAAGCAATACACTGAAACTGAATACTATGAACTCGTTGGAAAAATAAAACAGCACATGATGGACATGCCATATATTGATGCGAAGGGGAGAGTGTTCAAGTACGGAGAATTTTTTCCGTACGATCTTTGTCCGTTCGGTTATAACGAAAGTAATTCGCATGACTTTTTTCCAATATCTAAAGAAGAGGCACTTGAGAAAGGATATCCATGGCGTGATCGTGCGAAACGTGATTATGCGACTACCAAGAATTCAAGCGAATTGCCTGACAGCATTAATGATGTAGATGATTCTGTGCTTAATGAAGTAATCGCTTGCCCAAATAACGGCACAGCAGATTTTCAATGCGCAAGCGCATACCGAATCACACCTGAAGAATTACAGTTTTATCGTCTCAAGAAATTACCGCTTCCTCGTCATTGTCCGAACTGTCGACATTATGCTCGAATGAAATATCGAAATCCTATGCGCCTCACTACTCGTGTGTGTACTTGTGCGGAAAATTCTCATGACCATGCGGACTCATGTAGAAATGTATTCGAAACTACCTACGTTCAAGGAAAAGCAGACAAGATTTATTGCGAATCCTGCTATCAAAAGGCTGTTTTGTAGCTATGGTATACTCTGTATATGAATACAGAATATTTTAAATCAACAGCGGCAGGACTCACTGTCCTTGCTATTGGAGTCGTTTTAGCAGGCTTAATTGCCGGAGCTTTTTACGCCCGCGGCCAAGCTCGTGCAAACGCCCTCTCGGTTACCGGTTCAGCAAAAATGGAAGTTCAGGCTGACACAGGAAAGTGGTCATTTGATCTCGTTCGTAAAGTAAAATTTGCTGACCAGAAAAATGGCTACGAAATGATTGCTAAGGATGTTGAAAGCACAAAAACATTCATTGCAAAATCAGGAATTTCAGCTGAAAGCGTAACAGTCACCCCAACTCAGATTTATGTAGACTATGATAAGCAGCAGATTCAAGGAGTTGAGCCTGATTATCAGGTTCGCGCACGAGTAACGGTTAATTCATCCGATGTCACACTTCTTACTAAAGTTGCAGAAAAAGTTCCTGAACTTGTAGATTCCGGCGTCTTTGTTTCAAACACTTCACTCGAATATTTCTACTCTGGACTTCCTGAAGCTCGTATCAAACTTTCAGGTGAAGCCATTAAAGACGCCAAGAGCCGCGCTGACTCTATCGCAAAGGCAAGCGGCGACCGTGTCGGCAAACTCCAGTCAGTTTCCGGTGGTGTTATTCAAGTGCTTCCGCCAAATTCCACTGACATTTCAGACTACGGCGCATATGATACTTCAACTATCAGTAAAGTAATTACGCTCTCGGTTCGCGCAGCGTTCACGATTAAATAACATGCAGGAAAAACATTACACTTGTCTCGGTGGTTGCAAAGGAGTTTCAAAGAATACTGGTGTATGCCAGGCAGCTGATTGTGCTGATCACAATCATGATCTTGTTGAATGTAACTGTACAGACGACAAGCATTTCGATTTCAAGAAGCAGGAGAAGCAAGCAGAAAAGCCCGTCTATGTTTCGTACGACGAATTCAAAAAAATGGATATCCGCATTGGAACCATTCGTGAAGTTAGTCCGATCGAAGGAGCTGATAAGCTTTTGAAATTTATGATTGATTTTGGTGATCCTGAATCTCGCCAGATTCTCTCTGGTATCCGAGAATTTTTTCCAGAATTCGAAACGTTGGTCGGAAAGCAGGCTTTGTATATTGTTAATCTTGAACCACGCACTATCCGCGGGCTTGAAAGCAATGGCATGCTCATGGCGGTAGATGGCCTTGATGGAAAGCCGGTATTCCTTACTCCTGAAGTACCAGTTGCGCCTGGTGCGAAGGTTCGATAAAT
>DALYCO010000010.1:12286-14313 GCA_031973655.1 Minisyncoccota bacterium
CCGAGTCTGGTACGCTTGCCGGTTTATTTTTCCCCGGAGACTCGCTGCTTTTTCTCGCAGGGATTTTTGCTGCCAAAGGATACTTTCCGCTCTGGTTGCTCATTGTTGGCACCATCATAGCTGCAATTGCAGGTGACAGTGTTGGCTATTGGTTTGGGAAAAAGGTTGGGCCACGAATTTTTAAGAAAGAAGAATCTCTCTTTTTCAAAAAGAGCTATATTGTAAAAACACAGGAATTTTTTAATAAGCATGGTAAAAAAACAATCGCGCTGGCGCGTTTTGTTCCTATCGTTCGAACCTTCGCTCCGATCATGGCAGGTGTTGGGATGATGGAATACAAAAACTTTCTTTTTTGGAATGTCATTGGAGGAGTTGCATGGGTTTTGATATTTGGCCTAGCCGGAGCCTTTTTAGGAAATGTTCTTCCTGAAAGCGAAAAATATCTCGCATATATAACGCTTGGCATTGTTGCTGTGTCTTTGATTCCTGCACTGTTTCAAGTACTTCGTATTGCTAGAAATCGCTGAGCCGCTTCCGATTCTAAACTAAAAAGCTTATACTATACGCACATGAAGCAGCGTTCATTTTTTTCTACATTATTTTCTCCAACCATTGCTGGTCTCGATATTGCAGATCAGTCGGTTAAATACGTCGTCCTCAATCCAACCGATGAGGGATTTGAGCTTGCTGACTATGGCATGCTCCAGATTCCTGCTGGCGTGATTGTCGAAGGAAATATCGAAGATCCAAAACGGCTTTCGGTTATCCTTACTGCTTTACGAAAACAAAAAGGCATCAAACACGCTCGGGTTTCACTTCCAAGTAGTCATTCTTTCATTTTGGAAAACGCCGGTATCACTCCACATGCTCATGAACTCCGTGCTGAAGCGCTTTCACGAATACTCATTCCAAATTCATTCGATGTAAAACACCGGGGAACTTCAATGTTGGTAAATCTTGGCGAAACGCAGACTGATATTTCAATCGTCCATAATGGCGAAGTGTTTCTAGCCAAATCTCTACCTCTACCTGAAAATCCTACGCGAACTCTTGCAGATACTTTGGGTGTTCCTGAGCAAGAAGCGAAAAATCTCAAACGTACTGTTGGTCTTTCTCGTAAGCCTGAACATGAACAAATATTCGCAGCACTCCAACCTGATATGTCAGCAATCGCAAAAAAACTCAATGACAGCTTTATCGAATGGCATACGCACGAAACTGAAAAACGGCCGGCGATACAACAGATCATTCTCGCGGGCTCGAATGCGCATATCGCCGGCCTTCCTGAATACCTCTCATCCGCACTCCGAACGAAAGTCATCCTCGGTAATCCATGGATGAATCTCAATTCTCTTGAATCATACGTTCCGCCAATGCATGCAGAAGAAGCGCTGGCGTATGCGGCAGCGTTCGGTCTCGCAAAAGGTGAATAAATAAAAAACGTTGTCGTCAGACAACGTTTTTTATTTCGAGAATGAAATTATTTTTTTACTACAGCGCTAAAATCCCAAGTCGTATTTGTTCCTTCCAAAGTAACTGGAGACGGTGTGCAGCCGGAGAGAACCTTGGCGGTTCCAAGTGTTAGCTTATACCATCGTCCTGTTGATCCGGTTGGATACAGTGGATTCCATGGTTTGATAATTACGTCTGAATATTTTTGCTGGAATGCTCGTACACCAGCTTCGGTAATCGGTCCAAAATATCCAGTCAATGGAATTGAAAGACCCATTTCACTATTTAAAAACTCCTGAAGTTTCTTTACACCATCACCACTATCTCCAAGTTCATAATAGGTATCTGAAAGTGGGCAAAGTGCAGGCTGGGTTGGCAGAGCCGTAGCTGAGTTTGTTTCAACTGCTACCGTCTTAGCTGTTCCGTATATACAGAGGGACGGTGTATTTTGAATCCAAGCGCTTTGTTGCACGCTGATGTAATTACTTGCCTGTGGATCTCGGCAACCTGGTGTAGGGGAGATAATGATCACTCCGCCAGCTGCAGCTACCATTGGAATTTCTGGTTGAGGTTCT
>DALYCO010000011.1:0-2631 GCA_031973655.1 Minisyncoccota bacterium
CCATGATCGAATTTATCTCCGCATCAGTTAAAGTTCGGTCTACAGCTTGGAAAACGAGACGAAGTGCGTATGATGTTTTGCCATCTTTAGTAAATTGATCGAAGAGATCTGGTTCGCGAACTAAAAGTCCGGTTCCCAACTTTGTGTAGAGTGATTTCAATTCTTCAGAAGTTACACTTTCTGGAACCCAAACGGCGATATCTCGGGAAATGAATGGATACTGGCTCCACTGCACAAAATGCTGAGTGTTTTCATTTATCGGCAAAATATTTTCGTATGAATCCCCAGCGGTAACACCATTCTTTTCACAGAATTCTTCAAGCGTCATTTCTGTTACGCCCTTTTTGTCAGCAAATGCAACGTGAACGGTTTCCCCTTCTTTTGGGAATACGGTGCCGATTTCGAAAATCTTCATATCAGAAATTCCGAGGAGCGGTGCATTAAGACGATTCATTTCATATGCTTCTTTCAAACCGTCAGAAAGATTAACTCGGAGAGCGCCTTTGTCTCCTACTCCGCGAGCAACTTCAAAAATACCTTTCTTTCGAAATGCGTAAGTGATTGTTTCTCTATATCCGTCAGCAACAAGCTTTGCGCGAGCTGTATTCATTTTATAAAATATTTCATTCTTTTTTGGATTAGCTGGAAGCTCAACTGGCACTGCCTTGATTTTTTCAAGTCCGTACAAGCGCGCAACTTCTTCGGCGACATCATGTGTTCCGGTGAGATCGAGACGCAGTGGTGGAACTACGAGTATTCGTGTATCATCCACCTTCGCTAAAGCTTCGGCGGGCAAGCCCGATCCAGAAACTTCATATCCATAGTCAGCGAGAACTTGTACCATTGCTTCTTCAGAAAGTTCTGTGCCTAGGTATTTATTTATTTTAGAAATTGAAAATGAAATGGTATGCGGTTGTACTGGGTTTGGATATACATCAACAACATCTTCAAATGTTGCTTCAGGACACATCTCAATAATGAGTCCTGTGAGTTCTTTCATCGCAAAGTCACCGAGTGTTGGCGAGAGATCGTTTTCAAAGCGTTTTGCTGAATCTGAAAGCAAGTTCAATCGTCGTGCAGTCTTACGAACAGCAACAGGATTAAAGTTTGCAACTTCGAGAATGATATCTGTTGTTGCCTCATTTACTCCAGAATCCATACCGCCTTTTACACCAGCGAGCGCGAGGGCTTTTGAGTTATCAGCAATAACCATGTCAATCGCTTTGAGTTTCGTCACAATCTGATCTCGTCCAAGGACTGGAAAGTCTTGTTCACTTCCTACTTCTCGAACTTGAATACCGCCATCAATCTTTGCGAGATCAAAAGCGTGACATGGCTGACCACAATCAAACATAACGATATTCGTCGCATCCACAATGTTGTTGATTGAACGCTGGCCGATGGATTCCAAATGTTTTACTACCCATTCCGGTGATGGACCTACTTTGATATTGCGAACTACACGTCCCATATATCGGCGGCAGTTTTCATTTTTGATTTCAATTTTGAGTTCAGTTGGTAGAACTGTTTCTGGGATTTTGTAGAGCGATGCTGGATCTTTGTATTTGAAACCGAGAAGACCGGCAACTTCTTTTGCAACACCTTGGTGTGACAAGAGATCGTGTGCGCGGTTCGGAAGAATATTCAAATCCAAAACAGTATCGCCGTCTGGCAATTTTTCAATGCCTTCCACTTCGCAGAGTTTGAATGTCAAAATATCTGCCAACACCTCAGGAGTTGGAAGTTCGCCGTCTACATACCATTTAAGCCAGTCGTAAGAGATTTTCATATAATTACCATTGATTAATTCGTAGATCGCCCTGGTAAAGGAATCGCACATCTGAAATATCGTATTTCACCATGAGAATGCGATCCACTCCTCCGCCGAATGCGAAGCCCTGATATTTTTCAGGATCAATGCCGGCATTTTTCAGAACATTCGGATGAATCATTCCCGCACCCATGACTTCGAGCCATCGATTGCGGAATTTGATCCAGACTTCGAGGCCTGGTTCGACGAATGGAAAGTAACTTGGTCGAAGCTGGATTTCAACATCTTCCCCAAGCAAACCTCGGTAGAGTTTCAAAAGAGTATCTTTCAAATTACCAAGATTAATATTTTCACCAATCGCGCAGCCGTCCACCTGAAAGAATTGCATTTCATGTGTAGCATCAGTTGCTTCGTTGCGAAATACTTTTCCAATTGAAACATAGCCGCATGGGAATGAATCATTCTTCACCGCCTGTTCAAGCGCGCGTGAAGTTGCGTTGGTCGCATGTGTTCGCATAACCATGCCTTCCTGATTTTTTATATAAAACGTATCCTGCATGTCGCGAGCCGGATGATCTTTGGAAACATTGAGGGCGTCGAAGTTATACCACTCAGTTTCCATTTCAGGACCGATGGCAACTTCGAAACCAAGTTTGTCAAAAATGTGAACGATGTCGTTCGTCATGATGGTAATCGGATGCAGTTGTCCCTTTTGTTTTTCCATAATTGTTTATGCTTGCTTCCATTCAAGTTTATATTCACCTTCGCTGTTTTTTTTATGCAGCTTGAATGTATAACCGCTTGCTTCAAATTTATAGTAATTTTTCTGTCCCGGCTCGGTGCCGTTCTTGAGCGCCTTG
>DALYCO010000011.1:2641-5487 GCA_031973655.1 Minisyncoccota bacterium
GCTGTGATGATTATGAAGCCATTTGAGGGCGTATGTCATATGGCCCATATGATTAGTTTTATACACAATCGTATGGCCACTTACCGTTGTAGTATCTTCGCCATCAGACGAACTCGGCTCGGGGCTATTTGGGGCTTCTTCTCCGTACTCTTCATATTCGTCCATATACCCACTATATCATAAAGAAATCCCAATAAAAGCCTTACTTCAGGGCCTTGCTGACTCCGTAAACATCCTTGGCAAGCTTGCAGTACGGGCATTCAGTTTGCTGTCCGAAGGGCTTAAATGAACATGGTCTATTCACCCATTCCCCGTTCGAAATCGAAACATCATAATCCTTGACGTCGCGTACAAGCAAATCAATCTGCTCCTCGCCTATATGCGTTCGATAAACTACATCTTTGCTTTTCGGATCTTCTTCGAGGTACAAAAGCTGTGATTCAATCACACGAGAATCTTTTTCTACTCCCTGAATGAGATATGAGTACATAACGAGCTGTCGCAAGTAGCCGCTCAATCGTCCTTCTTCAGTTTCTTTTTCAATCGCTGATTTCGTTTTTGAAGAACCAGTTTTGAAATCAATCACGCGAACGGTGCCATCAGGAAATCGTTCAGTAAGGTCAATTTTCCCGTACATCGTGAGATTTGGAAATGTTTTATCATGAAATGAAAGCGGGCGTTCAGTGTCACGATTCTTTTCAATATTCGGCAAATGTGTTTCGGAAAAATTCGCAAGGATTATTTTCGCCTGCTTGAATAAGCGATCACGGACTTTTCCGTCAAGAACGAATTCCCGCTCAATTGCTTCTTCAAAAACTTTTTCAAGCTCTTTTTCTGAAACTTTTTTTGGAGCAGAGAGTATGGCATCGAGTCCAGCATGAACGATTGTTCCAAATATCAGGCTTTCTGTTTTAGGCTCAGGAAACTGGAGGAAATTTCGGAAGTACCACTTCCATGGACATTCAAAGAAGTTATTTAAAAGTGTTACAGATACCTTTGTCTTCGTATACTCTTCTTTGACGCTTTCAGTCAGCTTTTCAATCTCGCTTTCGTCGACAGCTTTTTGCTGTTTGGAAACATACATCCGGATATCGCTTGCTTCCAATTCCTTGCGAGTGTCTTCGAGCGTTTTGCGAGTGAAGTGTATTTCGGGAATATCCATTACAACGTGAGCAAGTTCTTGTTCTCCGCCCGTATGGTTGGATCGTGAATATGAAAGTGTACAAAATCTCTTTGCTCGGGTCAGAGCAACATAGACTTCTCTTTTTACGACTGCCTGAGATTTAGATTCAATTTTTTCATCAACCGATTCTGGCAATGTAAATCCCATGCGTTTGCCGCTCATCAATGTCTTTTCATTCATATGGGCAATCCAAACGAAATCAAATTCCAAACCTTTGGAAGCATGAAGTGTCATGACGCGAACACCTGAAACACCGGAAATGGTTGCTACTGGAATATGCGCACCGTAGCTTTCCAGGCGGTCGAGATATTCAAGGAAACCAGCAAGTGTTAGTTTTGAATTACGTTCGCGGCTTGTAATTATCAAGTGCAGAAACGTACGAATGATTTCCACGCGGCGAATAAGTGTTTCGTGATCAGTCGAAGATTTCAAAAAGAGCTCATCACCAATTTTTTGAACAAGAGAGTAGATATCAGACTTCCCTGATTCATTCACCAAATCACCAAGGACTTTGCCCCATGTTGCCACAGGATTAATTTCTGCAAATAAATTACCAGCTGCTTCGGCGCTTGAAAGCGAGAATACTGAAAGATCTCGGGATTTTGTTTCTCGCAAAAATGTGTGTGCTTCCAATGGCTTTACCCCAGAAATCGGATCAAGCAGTGACTGACCGACAGCAACTGCATTGTACGGATCATTGATGATTGAGAGTATGCGACGCAATGAAGCTGTCTCGGAAAGATCGAAGAATGAGACGGATTCGTCCGCGCGGACCGGGAGGCCCAAGTCGCGAAGGATGGTTACCCCCGCGCGGACGTGCTTATTCTTTGGAACCAACACTGCGCATTCCTTTGGTTCCAATCCATTTTTTATTGCTGCTTGTATTGCGAGGCCGGCTGCCAAAATTTCATCTCGTGGATATTGATACTCGGCGAGCACCAGCTCATGATTTTCTTTATGGTTGCTTCGCAATTTTTCAGTCGCTAATGTGCTTTCCAAAAGCGCGTCCGCAGTATCGAGAATTTTTTGCGTAGAGCGGTAATTTTCTACCAGTGTAATTAACTTCGCTTTTCCAAACGCTGTTTTAAAATCTTCAAAGTATGCAAGTGATGCGCCGCCGAATCCGTAGATCAATTGACGATCATCTCCCACCACAAAAATATTGGGCTTCTCCTCCCCTTGCCATACTGCCTTTAGAAATGAGTCTTGGTGCTCATCGACGAGAACATATAAATATTCTTCCCGAAGTGTCGCACTCACATCTTCAGAATCCTGAACAAGAGTGACTGCGTATTCAAGTACGTCATCATAGTCCATCAATCCACGCTCTCGTTTTGTCTTTTCGTAAAGTTCGTAAAACCGAACGACTTCTCGAGTTCGTTCAAGTCCCTCGATTTTTTTCTCTACTTCTTTTTTTAGCTGACCTTTTGATTCACCTCGGGTAGAAATACTTGCTGGGTCATTTTTAAATTCCGAAATTGAACTTTTAATTTCCTCTAGAAAATCTGCGGGGCTTAATCGTTCGCGCTTGAGAAGTGAGACAAGTGATTTAAGATCATTAAAATAGAGCGCTGAGTTTCCTCGTGGACGCAAATACTCCCATTCATTTTCGTGGAGCATTTCATCGACGAGCAGCACAGCTTCCCGCTCATCAAGCAATTTC
>DALYCO010000011.1:5497-13290 GCA_031973655.1 Minisyncoccota bacterium
TGATGCGGACATTGCCGGCGGCCGATCCGATTATGCTGAAAAGGCGTTCCCGCATTGCGGACACGCCGGCGTTTGTAAACGTTAGACAGAGAATTCCTCCTGGAGGCGTATCGGTCTTCTGAAGGATATTAGCGATACGAAGCGAAAGAACCTGCGTCTTTCCTGTTCCAGGGCCGGCAACAACCATTACAGGACCGTCTATGGCGTCTACTGCCTGCCGTTGGGCTGGATTGAGTTTAGTAAGGGCTTTTTCGAATGCTTCGCTTGTTGGCATGAGGCTATTTTAGCACGTGAAAGACTGCCCAGATACTCCTAGACAGACTGTAATAATGCTTCTCCAATTTGATAGGCTTCCCCTGCTCCCATGGTTACCAATACATCGTTAGGACCGAGGTTTCTACGTTCAAGTGTTTCAAAAGCTTCTTGAAATGTTTCAAAAGCATCTGCATTGATTTTATGTCCGCGAATTTTTTCTGCAAGCATTTCGCTTGAAACGCTTCCATCGTTTTCTTCACGTGCTGCGTATATTGGAAGCACGATCACATGGTCTGCTTGTGCGAATGAAGCACCAAAATCTTCGAGGAGCATTTTTGTTCGTGAATAGAGATGGGGCTGAAAGACAACGGTAATTTCTTTTTGTCCGTGCGGATAAATTTCTCGGAAACCCTGAAGTGTTGCGGTAATCTCAGTCGGATGGTGCGCATAATCATCATAGACGGGAGCACCACTTTTCAATTCTCCTTTGTATTCAAAACGTCTCCATGTCCCAGGGAATGTTGCGAGATACTTATCAGCAGTAAATTCTTCTATGCCGACAATACTAACAGCCGCTCCTGCCGCAGCTGCATCTGCCTGGTTGTGAGCTCCAGGAATTTTCAATTCACGAGCATGGTAAAAATCATGGTAGTTCACGATCTTTGCTTGTATACCTGCAATCACTTCTTTCACCACCTCATCATTTGCATTACAAACAATGTATCCATCTGCAGGAACTTTTTCTGCAAGTTCGCGGAATGCGCTCTTGATATCAGCAATATCTTTGTAGTAATCCAAATGATCAGCTTCAATATTCGTGATAACTAAAATCTTTGGGTTGATATTTAAAAACGATCGGCGGTATTCACAAGCTTCAACGACAAAGTATTCGCTCTTGCCTGCCATGAAATTGCTTTTTTCATTTACCATAAGTGAACCAACAATAACTGTCGGATCCTTGCCGGCATTTTTCATTACATGAGCAATCATTGCAGTCGTTGTTGTTTTACCGTGGGTTCCTGCAACAGCGATAGTGTACTTACCCTCGGTCACCACATGAAGCATCTGCGGATATGAACGGATTGGAACGGTTCCAGCCTGAAGCGCCGCAAAAAATTCTGGATCGTAATTTTCAATAGCGATTGTATAGACGATCAAATCAACTCCACTTGGAATGAGATCAATTCCCTGCCCGATTTTTACGATAGCACCTGCATCTCGTAATTCTTTGACCACCTCACCCTCAGAAACATCGGAACCAATAACTTCCTTTCCTTCTTTTAAAAACATCCGGGCGATAGCCGAAATACCAATGCCGCCAATGCCGACAAAGAAGACTTTTTTGATTTGTTTGAGGTCTAGTTCCATAATTACTGCTTCGGCATCTTAAAGTGCGTCACATGTTCGTCGCCCATGTGTTTATCATCATCGTCATCATCGCTAAATTTTACCGGATGAATTTTCTTGACCAAAAATCCTGTACCGCGTCGCAATTTTCGAATCAAGAACCAAAGACCGACACTGACAAGCACGAGTATAACAAGTATGTAGATGAAGAACGGCATAATGTAGCAAACGAAGAAGGAATTCGAAATCGGCATCACCTCTACCTGATACATAATAGATGAAATTACTTCAATCATTTTCGCATCACGCACAATCAAATCTTTTTCCTTGAATGAAGCAACGGTCGCTTCATCGAGATATTGTGGAACATAG
The DNA here is from genome assembly GCA_031973655.1 of Minisyncoccota bacterium. GTDB lineage: Bacteria > Patescibacteriota > Minisyncoccia > Phycocordibacterales > UBA9973 > DALYCO01. Next base: position 7,472 of record DALYCO010000011.1, read on the forward strand.
GTCGCAAAAGCAGTCGTCGCCTTATCGTGCTGATTTTTTGCATTCTTCAACCACTTCGGCTTTTCGAGAGACATGCGGAATGAATCCCCGCTCGCGCTCACATGCAAATAATAGTTAGTCGGAAGAAATCCCCACTTATGCGCAGGCTGGAGATAGTACATATCGATCTGATCATCGAGAATAGTTACTGAACGAAGACGAGCATCATGCGCCGCTGCATTCTGGATAACCGCGATAATTTTTTCTTTTGAATCTACAGTAACATTAGGATCAAGCTTCCATTCAACAGGCGCATTATCTCCAGCCTTACATTGGTCTCCCACGCCGTTTTCATTAACCAATAGGTGTGTATCAAGTTTGCGAGTAACCAAGCTCTTTGGATCAAATTCCGGAGATGCAGGCGGAGTTACTGTCGTAGTTGGTGGACGGATAGGTGCCGGAGTCTGAATTGGATTCTTCGGCGTTGGATCCATGATTCGTGGATCTTGTTGAGCAAAAAGAACCTGTGGAATAAGGACAAGTGCTAATAAGAATACGCTAGTGAATTTCATACCCAAAGTATAGCAAATAAAGCTTATTTTACTACTGGGAAAATATGTAGTTTCTGGTCTGATTTAGTCAGGGAAACAAAGCCATTTTTAGTAATGACTCCTGTATCTTCGATGCGAATACCTAACTTATTCGGTATGTAGATTCCCGGCTCTACAGTAACAACCATATTCTCCCGGAAATATGGGCGATCGCGTCTCCAGTAAATTCTCGGTGCCTCGTGAATGCGAGTTCCTACGCCATGGCCAAGCGTATGCACAAAATATTTGTTATATTCCCCCATCACTTCACGTGCGCGTAGATCTGAAAAAGCCGCCTTCACATCGGGTCGGTACAGTTTCTCTGATTCTGTTTTCGATTTCAAAACCATTGCATACAATTCTTTTTCTTCTTTTGTTGGCTTACCAACAAAAATAGTCCGCGTCATGTCTGACATGTAGTTTTCGACAATCACCCCGAAGTCTAAAATAACAAAACCTTCCAATTTAGAATCTGTAGGTTTTGGGTGAATGTCATTCCCCGCTCTTGGACCGGAAGTAACGATCGGTGGAAAGCTCGGCTTCAATCCTCTTTTCTTAATTTCTGCAGCAATAAAATCGCGGAGTTCAATTTCAGTCTTCCATTTAAAATTGCCAACAATCTTTTTAAAAATCTGGTCGGTAGTGACGCAGGCTTTTTTTATTTTTACTATTTCAGTTTTAGTTTTGACCTGGGCCATAAATGTATTCTTTGATGAGTGAAAAAGATTCTGGATAATACACGAATTCTGGGTTTAAGCTTGCATATTGGTTTTCGAGATCGACAACAGTAAAATACCTACTTTCGCTAACTTCATCTGTTGGACGTATTTCTTCCGGTTCTAACGCGACCGGAGTAACATATATATCCATTATTTCATTTTCCGTGTATACATCTGAAACATACTGCATATTACGAATAGTTCCGAGGTATAGAAGCTCTTCTGGCTCCTTTTCAATTCCCATTTCTTCGAATAATTCACGCGCAGCAGAGACCTTGCTTTCTTCCTGGGTATTTATATGCCCTCCTGGAGAAGTCCATTTTCCTGGATTTTTTTTTCGGCTCATCGCTCTTTTCTGAAGCAACAAAGAACCGGCACTATTTAAAAGCCAGACATGAGTCGTTCGATGCAATATTCCGTATTTATGTATTTCTTCTCTTGGCAAAACTTCCCCCGTCTCCATTCCATCTTCGCCGTATACATCCAAAAGTTCATTTTCGTTATTTGTCATTGGTTATTTCTTTATTAGTATCCTTCTTTCCCCACCTCCACTTCGGCTCTTCGCCAGAAAGATACGAGATGAGTACCAAGAAAATAGTGAGTACAGCTGTTGTTATGCCAAAACGAATAAGATCTTGGGCGAGAGTCTGCGCTTCATCTTTAATTCCATACGCATTTGCCGCCATTCCTACGAGGAAAAGGCCAATTACCGCCCATCCCTGCCAAGTAGCGGGCGTCCATCCCCATCCATATGTTTTAGCTTTGAACCAAAGTTTGCCGTTCATACACCCATTATAGCAAAAATCGCCTCACGATAACATGAGGCGATTTTTTGAAATTCAAATTAAATTAGCCGATGTTTGCGTACATGAGAGCCCAGATAACTGCGCCGATCAAGAGAATCACGAGCTGATATCCAGCAGTGAGGCCGAACATCATCCATGAGTCCTTCTTTGACTTTCCGCTCCAGAGAGCGTTCATAGCCTCGACAGGCATAGTGAATCCAACCCAGATGAATACTGCGTACAAGAGTGATCCTGAGACAGTAAGTCCGCCGATAAGAGCAGCAAAGAAACCAAGAGCGAAGAACTGGACAAATGTTACAACGAAGTTTGCAGCATATGTAGGGATCATAGCTTTCTGCATAGCCATCATCTCAGCCTTTGAAAGGCCTGTTGGCATTTTCATACCAGTAACCTGCGCCCACTTCTTTCCAAACAATGGACCGTACCAAACTAATCCGAGAATCATGCCGACTACTGCGCTAGCGAGCGCTGTCAAAGCGGTAAAAGTGTAAAATGACATATCTATATTTTAAAATTATTAATTGCTAAATCTTTCATTCCGAATATAGGCTCGGCCGAAAGCGTCTCTCCGACTGCACTATTATACACCAAAAATCGCCTTGCGGAAATTCTCCTTGTATTCCAGATCAAGATTGGATTTAATGCAATCCATCGCCAATTCTCCCACACGAAATTCTTTATGCTCTGACATTGCCAAAAATTCATCAAATGTCACCAGCATGGTTTCATGCAACCGCTCCCCCGCATCAAGCTTTGGTTCGGCAACTTTTTTACAATTTGAAGCGATGACGACGAATGTTGTTTTTTCAACAGTTCCCGCAAATACTCGAGAGCGCATAAGCTTGTACTCTTCAGCCTCATATCCTGTCTCCTCAAGCAGCTCACGCTTTGCAACGCTAATTGGATCAGCCTCTTCGCGATCAAAACGACCAGCAGGAAGGCCAATATAAATACCCTCATTGGGCTGCTCTTCTTTGTGTAAATATATTTTATCGCCGACAAGAGGAATAATGATCACATTATCGAGCGGACGTACTGCTTCGAATGTTTTGGTTGTACCATCAAAAAGCTCCTGCTCCCATTGATAGACATCAAAGATTACTCCTTCAAATACTTTTTTCGCGTGTTTCGGAATTGCCATACGTTGCTATGATACGTTTTCTAATAAAAAATGCAAAACTATTGATCGCCATACTTTTTTGAAATTTCTCCAAGCACCAGCATGATTTCGTCTTTATGATCAATAAAATCAATTTCTTTAGTGACAAGCTTATTCGCAAATGTTTTCCAATGCATACATTGGTATCCTGCAGTATCTCTCTCACTAAGCTCTACTATATTTTCATCCAAATCGAATTCAATCAAATATACTGAAACAAATTGCTTGCCGATCTTTCCGTCATATCTAGTTTCAAGCTGCTTGATGATTCCAATTTTGTTAAACAATGATTCGTCGATCGTAATTCCTAATTCCTCGGAAAGTTCGGTTTTAACCGCATCCATCTCAGTCTGATCTCCGTCAACATATCCTCCGAATGACTCCGCCCACTTACCTGGATTGTTCATGACATGCAGTGAACGCTGAACGAGATACAATTCTCCTTTTGAATTAATGATCCACGCATGAACTGACTTACACCAAAGATGTCTGTCGATTGTTTCGTCGATAGTACCCATACCAATAAGCAGACGGTTTTCGTCGTACATACCAACAGGCGCGCGGCTGATGTCCACTTCATTTCCGTCTATGATAATTGTTTCTGGTTTATCCATAATTGTGTTTACACTGCGAAGCCTATGCCTCGAGGCGTAATGGTGCTGGGAGGGAGACTCGAACTCCCACGGCCTTGCGGCCACTTGCACCTGAAGCAAGCGCGTCTACCAATTCCGCCATTCCAGCAAGTAGTGGAAACTATACCGTATTTATTAATGAAATACAAAAGGCCGCCGGCGAAGCCGGCGGCCTTTTGCTTCACGACATTAGAATCGGCGAGGTGCGCCTTCTTCCTTTGGACGTGCGACAGCAACATGAATCATGCGTCCATCGAGTTCTTTGCCGTCAAGCATTGAAATCGCATTGTCCGCCTCTTCATCTGAAGACATTTCGACAAAGCCGAAACCGCGTGAGCGGCCTGACATTTTGTCCATGACTACAGAAGCGCTGGTAACAGTTCCTGCAGCTGCGAAAGCATTGCGGAGGCTGTCATCGTTAGTAGCCCACGCGAGTGAGCTAATATAGAGTTTTTTTGCCATTGTTCAAATAGATACAAACTGGTTATCTCGACCGTACTTTTGCCGCAAACCGGGAAACGGTCGAGCCCAAATACACAGCCATTTAATCACAAAGAAGATGAAAAGTAAATAAAGAAATTTTGAAGTATATTTTCCTTATTTTATCCGATATTTCATCGTCTTTTTGCAATTTATCCGAGGAAAGTAACTACGTACAAAACAACAAGAGACATAGTGAGCATCGCTATTGCTGGCAGCGTTTTGCTCAAAGTATCTTTGACCTTTATGTGCATAGATATTGCACCGAGCATTAGCACAGAAAGTAGGGCAAGTGCTGGAACACCGAACATTTGCATGAGATTAGGCGCAAACAAAACAATGAGCATTACGACGGCTATCAAAATTTTAAAAAATCCAACGACGTACATAAACCATACTGGCAATCCATATGCTGAAAATTCTTCTTTCATGTTGTGCGCGCCAGCACCACGGTATTGAGTATCTTTACCAAATCGAATAATCCATACATTAATAAGTCCTAACGCTATTATGATCTGCAAAACAGGTACTAACCACATTGTTATTTGTGACATGATATTTTTGTTTACTAATAAAACTTCTACTATCATTCTATCATTAATTTTTCATTCTCTTAGCGGAGAGAGATTCGAAGCTTACAGCTTCATTACACCTTTCCGATATATTCGGAGCAGAGCTCCTCATATATAACGGAAAGCTTTTCGAATCTCCCCCGAGAGTGCCGCAGGGCACTCTCTTCTCTCCGCCCAAGAAAAAAGGCCCTTTCGGGCTCTTTTTTGAACGGGCGGAGAGAGGGAGATTCGAACTCCCGATACCATTTCTGATATACAACCTTTCCAGGGTTGCCGTTTCAACCGCTCACGCATCTCTCCAATGCATAGTACCTTACTATGATTTCATTTATTTTCCAAGAAGGGCCTTGATGCGATCCTCAACGCGTGGATGTGTAGCAAACAATGAACCGACATGCTTTGCAAATTTTCCAGAACCTTCTGGGTTAGCTAAATACAAATGCGCGATAGCTGAAGACTGCCGCTGCATTGGTTTGCCATACTCACCAATTTTTTTGAGAGCACTTGCAAGACCTTCTGGATATCGAGTAAGAAGCGCACCCGAAGCGTCAGCCAAATATTCTCGCTTGCGTGAAATTGCGAGCTGGATAAGCATTGCAAAAATTGGTGCGAGAATTGCAAGAACGATCCCTATGATCATAAGCACTCCCCCGCCTTCACGGTTATCGCGATCACGGAAACCAAAAAGCTGTGAGCGCAAAAAGATATCAGCAATGATAGAAACAAATCCAGCAAGAACAACAGCTACTGTCGAAACCAACATATCTCGATTGCCGATATGAGAAAGTTCATGAGCCAAAACTCCTTCGAGTTCTTTGCGTTCCATAATCTGCAAAAGACCTGTAGTTACAGCAACAACAGCATGTTTTGGATCTCGTCCTG
>DALYCO010000011.1:13300-13668 GCA_031973655.1 Minisyncoccota bacterium
CTTTGGAACAGGAAGTCCTGCAGTAATGGAAAGATTTTCTACAACATTATGCAGGTCAGGAAACTGTGCTTTTGGAGCAAGCTTAGCGCCGGAAAGTGAAATGACTACTTTATCTGAAAACCAATATGCAGTGATATTCATTACTATTGAAAAAACAGCAAAGATGATCAGGATACTCGGATTACCGTAGTAGTAGCTAAAGAACCATCCAAGGCCGATAACCACTATAAAAAAAGTAGTCATAAGGAGCCATGTTTTGGTGATATTTGAAGATTGGTGGGTATATAGTGTTGCCATAGCGATAATTATATCATAGTCAGTAATTGACGAATTTGCGGATACTGGTTAAGTAGTTTGCTCAGGTTCAT
>DALYCO010000012.1:0-10536 GCA_031973655.1 Minisyncoccota bacterium
CCCAGAACCGTTACATACAGCTTGGCAGTATGTTTTCCCAAAGATAATCGATCAGTTACCTAAATAACCATTAAAACCCGCCTCAGGCGGGTTTTATGATATACTTTCCCTCATGAATTACACCCGAACCAAGCTCAAAAACGGCCTTCGTGTCATTACCGTTCCAATGAAGGATAATCCAACCGTTACCGTCCTGGTCCTCGTAGAAACAGGCTCAAAATACGAAAACAAGAAGAACAACGGCTTATCCCATTTCCTCGAGCATATGTGCTTTAAAGGCACTACAAAGCGTTTAAACGCCCATGCTATCTCAGCTGAGCTCGATGGTCTCGGAAGCCAATATAATGCGTTTACAGGGCAGGAATACACCGGCTACTATGCCAAAAGCGATGCCAAGCACTTCAAGCAAATCTTTGACGTCGTTTCAGATATTTACCTCAATTCAACATTTCCTGAAGCAGAAATGGAAAAGGAAAAAGGCGTGATTGTTGAAGAGATAAACATGTACGAAGACATGCCACACCGACATGTGCAGGATTTGTTCATGTCACTTTTGTACGGAGACCAACCAGCAGGATGGAACATCGCCGGAACTCGAGAAAACGTTCGAGCAATGACACGAAAAGATTTTGTAAATTACAAAGCCGAACACTATGTGCCGAAAGCGACTGTCGTTGTCGTTGCCGGAAAAGTAAAAGAGAAAGATGTTGAGAAAGAAGTTGCTCGTGTTTTCGGAACTCTTAAGAACGACAAGAAAAACTCTAAGCTCAAAGTTATTGAAAAACAGACAAAGCCGCAAGCTCTTGTTCAATACAAAAAAACCGACCAGACTCACTTTGTTCTCGGTGTCCGAACATTCGACATGTACAACAAGATAAACCCAGTGCTTACTGTTCTTTCGACAATCCTCGCTGGTGGTATGAGCTCACGTTTGTTTATCAAACTCCGCGAAGAAATGGGCGTGGCATACTATGTCCGATCATATAACGAACCATTTACCGATCACGGCTTCTTGGAAATTTCTGCAGGCGTATCAAATAATCGTGTAAAAGAAGTAATGACGGAAATTTTGAAGGAATGCAAAAAACTCACCACAGAACTTGTTACCGAAACCGAACTTTCAAAAGTAAAAGAATATCTCGCAGGAAATCAGAAACTCGAACTCGAATCATCTGATGCATGGGCTTCATACTTTGGAGGACAGGAAGTCATGCGAAAAAAGATCAAGACTCCTGAAGAAGGAGAAGCAGGCATCCGCAAAGTGACTGCAAAGCAGATACAGGAAATGGCCAAGAAAATATTCACAGATAAAACTCTCAATTTTGCAGCTATTGGTCCATTTGAAGACAAGAAAGAATTCGAGAAAATTCTTCATTTCTAAGCCGCTTTCTACTTGGAATTGAATAGGGTATACTCAAATTAGATATGCTCGAAGAACCCAAGCAATACATAGTTAAAATCGAAACTCAGACGATCTTGAATATCGTCATGCTGGTTTTTGGATTTGTCGCGCTGTATTATCTGCACGATCTTGTTTTAGTGCTTCTGACATCCATTGTACTGGCATCATTTAATGAATCGGTGGTTCGGAAATTGGCGCGGTATCACATTCCCCGAACCCTCTCTGTTGTTATTGTATATTTCATCACCTTTGCCGCAGTTTTTGGGTTGTTCTATATTTTTGCTCCGATCCTGCTCGCAGAATTTTCATCGATCGTTACATCGCTTTCAGACTACATTCCACAATCAAGCGCTCTCCAAGTTTTTCAACCTGCAAGCATCTCTGGTACACAAAATGTCATCACAACAGTTTCTGGTACAACATCGTCATTAGGGGATGTTGTCGGAAGCGTGCAGGCATTGATCAGTGGTTCATCTGGTGGATTCGTCCAAGCGATTACGCTCCTCTTCGGTGGAGTATTAAACGTTATCTTGATCGCCGTCATCACTTTCTACCTCTCAGTTCAGGATCATGGAATTGAATCATTCTTGCGCATTGTCACACCACTTAAGCATGAAGAATATATTGTAGGCTTGTGGAAGCGCTCAGAACGCAAGATCGGACTTTGGATGCAGGGACAATTATTGCTCGGTGTTATCGTCGGTGTCATCATGTATCTCGGCCTTACGCTTCTCGGCGTAAAATATGCCCTCGTTATTTCTTTGATGACAGCCATGTTTGAATTGATCCCATTCGGTATTATTCTTGCCGGATTGATCGGCTGTCTCTTTGCATATAGCTCAGGTGGGATTGCGATGGCAGTAAAAGTCTTCTTCCTCTACACAATTGTGCAGCAGTTTGAAAACTACCTTATTGCTCCACTCATAGTAAATAAAGTGATCGGTGTTTCTCCGCTTGTAGTGATTTTGTCCCTCTTGATAGGCGCCCAGCTTGCTGGATTGTGGGGATTGCTCCTTGGTATCCCCGTTGCCGTTTGTTTGCTAGAATACTTTTCAGACATCGAAAAAGGTAAAAATCCTGTCGTTACGTCATAAATCACATGAATCAAAAACCATTTTATATAACTACAACATTGCCATACGTAAATGCAGATCCGCATGTGGGTTTTGCCATGGAGCTGATCCGCGCAGACGTCATTGCTCGCGCGAAAAAACTCGAAGGATACGAGGTGTTTTTCAATACCGGTACGGACGAACACGGCTCAAAACTTTTTAAGGCTGCAGAAAAGGAGGGGATTTCAACTAAAGAATATGTTGATGGTTATGCTTCAAAATTCCGCGGACTTGCAGAACTTCTTGGTATTAGCTCAGATGTTCATTTCATCCGCACTACTGATGCACACCATGAATCAGCTGCGCAAGAATTTTGGAAGCGCTGCGAACAGAACGGATATATTTACAAGAAAACATACCAGATCAAATACTGCATCGGTTGTGAATTAGAAAAGACAGATTCAGAACTTGTTGATGGAAAGTGCCCGATTCATCCTACGTACGAAATTGAACTTATTGACGAAGAAAACTATTTCTTCAAATTTTCAGCATTCCAGCAGCCACTCTTGGATTTTTATGCAAAGAATCCAACATTCGTAATCCCGGATTTCCGTTTCAATGAAATCCGCGCATTCGTCGAACGAGGACTTGAAGATTTTTCAATTTCACGACTAAAGTCAAAGATGCCATGGGGGATTGCAGTACCGGGAGATGATTCACAAGTCATGTATGTATGGTTTGATGCACTCGTAAACTATATCTCAACACTCGGCTGGCCCTGCTCCGCTGAAGCTACGCAGGGCGAGCCCGAAAATGATTTCCAAAAATTTTGGATTCATGGCAATCCGACACAGTATTGTGGCAAAGACAATCTCCGCCAACAGTCAGCAATGTGGCAGGCAATGCTCATGGCTGCAAACCTTCCAAATTCAAAGCAGGTTGTTATCAATGGATTTTTTACTGGCGAAGGAGGTATGAAGATGTCTAAGTCTATTGGTAATGTCATTGATCCATATACTGTAGTTGAGCAGTTCGGTTTGGACGCGCTACGGTATTACGTCGTTGCAGAAGTTTCAATGTTTGAAGACAGTCCAGTTTCTATGGAACTCATCGCTGCTTCATACAATGCCAAGCTTGCAAATGGTTTAGGGAACCTTACTTCTCGCATCATGAAGATGGCATCAACCAATCTTGAAAGCGCGCCGGAAATTTCAGAAGAAAGCATTCCTAGCGAATATTTTGATCACCTCAATAATTTTGAGATCAACAAAGCAGTACAGATGATTTGGTTAGAAATCACAGCACTTGATACTCTCATTCAAGAAACTCAGCCGTTCAAATTGGTAAAGACAGATGCAGAAGCGGGGAAGAAGATCATTCGTGAACTTGCGACGAGACTCTATACTGTCGGCAGAATGCTTAACCCGATTCTCCCAGAGACATCAAAAATAATTAAAGATTTGGTAAAGGAAAACAAAATGCCTGACGCTCCACTCTATATGAGAAAGGACTAAGCAAGAAAAAATCCCGTTGCCTTGGTAGGAACGGGATTTTGTATTTTTAAAATCGTGGGTGTTATTGGCAAGCTATCATATAGTCAGTCAATTCTTTTGCTTCCAGTTCTTTTAAAACCAGGGGCTGAAATTGGCTCGGCATAGTGATATTAGCTTTTTGTTTTGTGGGCGTAATTTTCAGTATGGCATTTCCGGGAAAACTTTTGTGGAATATTTCGCGATTAAATACATCGATCTCATATAGATTTCCATCGGAAAAGTATGAATATCGTTCTTTTTTAATCTTCTTGGTTGCAGGATCAACGTCCACTAGTAAAGCATCAAGTTCATCAATCGAAATTATCTGCTCAACTTGCGTATATTCATCCGGTCCCGTCTGACGTTCACGTGTATAAAAGAATATTTCAGTATCCTTGTACCGTTTGCTGCGAAGGCGAGGGGGCTTTTGCGCGCCAGTTTTGTTTTTCAAATAGTATTGAACTATTGAAATCTGAGTTACGTTTGCATTGATGTGTTGGAACATTTTTGAATCAAACACATGAAGATAGAAACGTTTCGCGCTCGTGTCTTTTAAGGGAACTGGAAGCGAGCATACTTTGCAAAGTTGTTGATACGCCTTGAATAGTTTTTGGGAAAAAGTTCCGCCATCGTTGAAGATGTGAATGAAATGAGGATGCTTGCTGCATGCAGTAAAGGTGCGATCACAGGTCTCCTTCGCTTCTACTTCATTCTCATATCTTGCTTCGTTGGTTTCTTTTCCAAAAAATCCAGGTGCGTTTTTTGCTGCAGTTTCGAGGTAAAGAATCACACTGTAGCGTTTACAGATACTTTGTATAGTCATCTTAAATTTCTTAATGACCGTGGAAAATTCTTCATCAGTTATGTAGCCGTTGCCGTCAAGTAACGTTCTATCACACAAAATGAAAATGTGTCCTGTAAAGTTATCTTTCAAAGCAAGTGTAATTGCCGCCCATTCAAGTTCAAGTATTTTGATGAATACCTTGATTTGAAAGGCCACTGACCCAGGTATTTCACCTGCGTTGATGAGAATGCTGGCAGCTTCAGGAACTCTATATACTCTATGACCCGCAGTAGTTAGCATGTCTGTCACATAGTCTATAAATATAGTTTTGCCTCCGCCAGGTCCTCCTGAAATGCCGATGATGTGTATTCTTTTAATCAAACGGAAAAATAACAATTTTGCCAATAAGAATAGAAGTATGCACGCATCAAATGCTTGTTTTGTGTATTTTTTCATGGAAAGGTGCGTTTTGGTTAAGGTAATAAAACACTATTTTAAAAGGTAAGTCAAGAATGCCAGTTCAAAAAAACGTATATACTTAGAGCTATGAAATACAGCTATATCGATATTCACTCGCACCTCAATATTTCTCCACTTGCAGATGATTTGGAGCATATGATGGCTCACATACGCGAGCATGATGTCGGTGCTATTACCGTCGGTGTTGATTACGAAACTTCAAAGTCGGCTATTCATCTTGCCGAGGCTGAACACCTCTGGGCAACCGTAGGCCTCCATCCAACAGATAATGACAAGGAAGTCTTCGATTACGATGCATATAAAGCATTGGCGAAGCATCCTGAGGTGGTTGCAATCGGTGAATGCGGGTTAGATTATTTCCGAAACCAGGATCCAGAAATGAAAGTGAAGCAGGAAGCGCTTTTCCGGCAGCATATTAAGCTTGCCAAGGAAACAGGGAAGCCGCTCATGATCCATGCCCGTCCGAGCAAGGGAACTATGGATGCATATGAAGATGTTCTGAATATTTTAGAAGATATTCCTGAAGCGCCCAAAGCCAACTTTCATTTCTTTGTTGGTAATATTGAAATCGCACAACGTATTCTTGCAATCGGCGGTACGATGTCATTCGACGGACCAATCACATTTACTACCGAGTACGATCAAGTGATTGCTTTTGTTCCACTCGAAAATATGCACGCAGAAACAGACGCGCCATTTGCAGCACCAGCACCATATCGCGGCAAAACTTGCGAACCATGGATGGTTGTGGAAGTGGTACGAAAAATTGCGCTCATAAAAGGACTACCACTCGAAAAAGTCGCTGAACAATTGCGTTTGAATGCGACTAGTTTTTTCGGTATCTAACTTACTGGCATACTGCGAAACGCTCTCCGACAACTTTTATCCTGCCTTTACAAATAGCAAATTTGGTGCTAAAGTAGCCGTATCTCTCGTTTGGCGCACTCATTACGTAGATGCGTCACATCAGCCCATAACGAGAAGTCCTGTTTTCAAGCAGGAACCTATTATTACTTAGGTCAGGCGGGCTGCCTGATTTTTTTATTTGTATATGGCAGAAACACAAGAAAAAGACGGACGCGTGTATGAACTCGCGTACCTCTTTATCCCGCTTCTCGCTGAAGAAACTCTTGCGGCTTCATACGGAAACCTCAAAGCACTTCTCGAAAAGCATGGCGCGACTTTCATTGGGGAAGAAGCACCAAAAATGATGGAGCTCGCATACCAGATGAGCCGCATCATTGAAAACAAGAAGACATGGTTCGACAACGGTTACTTCGGATGGATTAAATTCGAAGCAGAACCATCAGCAATCGCTGAAATCGAAGAAGTCTTGAAGCGTGATGAACAGATCATCCGTTACATGACTCTCAAGACTGTTCGTGAAAGCACTATGGCTTCAAAGAAGCCAATGCGAGAATACCGAAAGCGCACATCTGACAAATCAGAAGGCGGCGAGGAAATTCCAGCAGCTCCAATGAACAAGGAAGAAGTAGACAAGCAGATTGACGCCCTCGTTACCGAATAGGTATACTGGAAGCGTACTCAAAGCTATCAATTAAGTAATCAAACAATCACATGTACATCAACAAAGTCACTATTTTAGGAAACCTCACTCGCGATCCAGAAATGCGAGCGCTCCCATCAGGGATCAAGGTAGCAAGCTTTTCTCTCGCAACAAACCGAACCTGGAAAGACCAGAGCGGCAAGAAGCAGGATGCAACTGAATACCACAACGTGGTATCGTTCGGAAAGCTCGCAGAATTGATTGCACAGTATTCAAAGAAAGGAAGCTCACTCTACGTTGAAGGACGCCTCCAGACACGAAGCTGGGATGACAAGGTTAGTGGCGAAAAGAAATACCGAACAGAAATCGTCGTCGAGACATTCCAGTTCGGTCCACGTCCAGCTGCCCCAGGCAGCACAGACGGTTCAGGAACACGAGTATGGCGCAAGGAAGATGACGCAAAGAAACCCGCAGGTGGCGCTCCAGCAGAGGAATCTGATGGAATGGACACTATTGAATATCCAAGCGAAGACATCAACGCCGAAGACATACCGTTTTAGTATTAATTCATAGAACGCATCAATGAAACAAGATTATTTCAGCTCAAATAACGTCAAGTATATCGACTATAAAGATGTCGACATCTTGAAGAAGTTCATCAATCCAAACGGCCGCATTTTCTCACGAAAAAAGACTGGCGTAACGATGAAGAACCAGCGCAAGCTTGCGCTCGCTATCAAGCGCTCACGATTCATGGGTCTCCTCCCGTTCGTAGCGAAATAGCATAGTAAAAAAGAGCCGCGGCCTAAGGCCGCGGCTCTTTTTGTATTTTAATACTTAGACTCGTTCGTAGTATTCACCAGTTTCAGTGTTCACTCGGATTGTTTCACCCGCTTCGATAAAGAGGGGAACGTTCACGACTGCACCGTTTTCGAGAGTAACTGGCTTGTTACCACCTGAAGCAGTGTTTCCTTTGATCGCTGGAGGAGCGTCTTTGATGAGGAAGTCCATCTTGATCGGAAGCTTGATGCCGATAGTCTGTTCTTCTCCGTCGTTATCAAAAACAAGAGCGGTGACAACAGTATTGTCTTTGAGGAATTTTACTGAAGTGCCGATAACTTTTTCATCGAGCTTGAAGCGGTTCTTTGGATCTTCAATATCGCAGAACCAGAATTCGCCGCGGTTTGAATACAAGAATTTAATTTCACGCTTTTCAATTTCCGCTTCTGCTACGGTGTCTGAACCCTGAAATGTTTCGTTGTATGTGCGGCCACCTACCAAGCTCTTGAGCTTCGTCTGGTTTTGCGGTTTTCGTTGCTGGGTGCGGGCTACGTGAGCCTCGAGCACTTCACATGGTTCGCCATTATAGACGATGATTTTGCCCTGTTTGATTTCGTTGTATTCGAGTAATGCCATATATTTTCCTGATTTATCTCTATATATCCTTTGGTAATGCCTTGCATTCTAGCCGAAAAAGGCTTAAAAGTCCAATAAATAAGGGACTATGGTTCGATTCTGGGGTCATTTTTAGATAGGGGAGAAAACTCGTTTTTAGGTACTTCGAAACTAACTATGTAAATAAAAAATTGACATAATTCATAATCATTATATAATCAATCTAATCTTTGAAATCTAAACACTATTTTTGAACCAAAAAATTTGAAGCCATGAAAAACTATATCATGCAAAGCGGTCCTAACGGTCCAACACTCGTTTCTGTTAACGAAACAATTTTCGAACAGATTCTTCATATTGAGAATGCTGCGAAGTACTTTTTTAAAGAAGTTACTTACCCAACAAAACTCAACGTGCGTAAAAAACGGCCAACAGAACAATATTTCACAGCTGTGAATTTATTTTTGAAGGAAAACAGGCATTTTTTAGCTTGTGGAGCTTTTCCAACAGTTATTGCTGTATGCGGTAAAAAAGAAAATGATGCAATGGTTAAGTTTCGTGCGGCAATCATTTATAGTATTCTTTTTATTGATACATACAAAATACTTGAATCAAAAATACACACAGAAACGTACTTACTTTTCATTAATCCGAAAGACGATACAGAGGAACTTATGGCACTACAGGCTGTAGTTTTGGAGTTTGAAGCTGGACTTAAGCTTCAAGCAGAACAGATTATTGTCGGATGTGACAAAATGAGAACGATTTTAGAAAGTAACCGATAAGCAAGAATACAAATCTATACATTAGATACACAAAAGCGTCCAGAATTTATTCCGGACGCTTTTTTCTTTGGGTATTTTATTCTCCCGAGCTTGCAACCTGGATTTCTCCAAATCGTGTGCGGATTTCTTTTTCGAATTCCTTGAGTACTTTAGGATTTTCCTTGAGCCATGTACGAGTTGCGTCGTAGCCGCGGCCCATAGGGATCTTTTCTCCTTCCTTGTTCTTGTATGAGTATGATGAACCGGACTTTTCAACGATGCCGAGCTTTTCTCCGAGAGCCATCATTTCGCCTTCACGTGAGATTCCTTCGCCGTAGATGATGTCGAACTCAGTCTGCTTGAATGGGGCAGCTACTTTGTTCTTTACCACCTTTACGCGTGTGCGGCCTCCGACAACTTCTTCACCCTTTTTAATCTGGGCGATACGTCGAATGTCGAGACGTACGGAACAGTAGAATTTCAATGCTTTTCCTCCCGGTGTTGTTTCAGGATTACCGAACATAACGCCGATTTGCATGCGGATCTGGTTGATGAAGATAACAGTAGTCTTTGAACGTGCAACGATAGCAGTGAGCTTACGGAGTGCCTGAGACATCAAACGAGCCTGTTTACCCATGTGCTGCTGACCCATATCTCCTTCGATTTCGTCTTTTGGAGTAAGAGCTGCAACTGAGTCGATAACAACTACATCTATCTTTCCTGAGCGAACCAATGATTCGCAGATTTCAAGACCTTGTTCTCCTGTGTCTGGCTGGGCAATGAGCAGTTCGTTGATGTTTACACCAAGATTTCCTGCGTATACAGGGTCCATTGCGTGTTCAGCATCGATATATGCGCAAACTCCGCCAGCTTTTTGAGCTTCCGATACGATATGGAGTGCAAGAGTTGTCTTACCTGAAGATTCTGGTCCAAAGATTTCGATGATGCGTCCTCGTGGAACTCCACCGACGCCAAGCGCCATGTCGAGTCCGAGTGATCCAGTAGGGATGACATTGATATCAACCTTCGGAGCATCGCCAAGTTTCATGATAGCGCCTTCGCCGAATTTTGTCTGGATTGATTTAATGGTCGCTTCGATTTCTCCGCCCATCTGCTTTTTTTCTTTTTCTTTCTTTTTAATCATAGCGGTGTATGTACCTAGTTGATAATTGAAGTAATTTCAGAAGATTCTGGAGGGGGAGGCAAGTTTACCGCAGTTCGCGATGTTGCTGTGTGGTATGTATAGAGTGTTTCGCTCTTTGTCTTTCCGAATGAATTTGTTGAAGATACAGTAATGACATTGAGGCCAGGCAAGAGAGCGACAGATTCTGAGAATGTCCCTGATGCATCCATGAGTGCTGTGCGTCCGTTGATGGTGACTTCCTTGGCGTGTTCTCCAACTCCGGAGAGATTGAGAATAGAGTCAGCGGTACTATTTTGGATGGGAGTAACAGTCAAATGAGATCCAAAAATAAGATTGCGTCCTTGGTATAAGCCAAAGGAAACAAGCACCACCAGAAATGCTAATCCACCTCCGATTGTAAGTATTTTTTTTAAATCTTCTCGCATATTCTCATGTTTTTCGCCTCGTAAGAGACATATCTATTATCTCATTTTTTT
>DALYCO010000012.1:10546-12731 GCA_031973655.1 Minisyncoccota bacterium
AACAACAATACTACTTGTGGATATCTTAAAATCTGTCCTTTTATGGGAATCTACATTCCAACATTATCTACAGGTTTTTCAAGCACTTCTCGAGGCTTTGCACCGTTTCCCGCACTGACAATTCCGTGTTCTTCAAGCATGTCTATGAGACGTGCGGCACGGGCATAGCCGATACCGAGCTTGCGTTGAAGGAATGACGTGGAGGCTTTTTGGGTTTCGATGACGATCTGGCGAGCTTCTTCGTACATATCATCGTCTGGAGCGTCGCCTTCGTCTGTTATTGAGGCTTCAAAGATGGATTTATCAGCAGAAATATTACTTCCGGTGAGATTAAGTTCATTCTGGATCTCGTCTGCGTAGTTATCTACGAGGAATTTTACGACTTTCTTTACTTCGTCTTCAGAAATATATGCTGATTGGAGACGTTCTGGAGAAGACATTTCACCTGAAGAGTAGAGGGTATCACCAGCTCCGAGGAGTTTTTCAGCTCCTGGAGTATCGAGAATGGTTCGTGAGTCGATTTGTGATGCTACCTGAAGAGCGATACGTGCAGGAACGTTGGCCTTGATCAAGCCGGTAACGACGTTAACCGAAGGGCGCTGAGTTGAAAGAATAAGGTGAATACCGACTGCACGAGACATTTGTGCCAAACGTACGATACCTGATTCAAGTTCTCGAGGGTACGTCTGCATGATATCCGCCAACTCATCGATAATAATAACGATGAATGGAAGCTTCTCAAGCCCACCTTCCTTCTGGTCGCCATCTTTGCCTCGCTTCTTGTTGTAAGACTCAATGTCGCGCACTGCTTCTTTTTCGAGCATGTTGTATCGTCGATCCATTTCCTTTGCTGCCCATTTGAGCGCAAGAATAGCTTTCTTTGGATCGGTGATAACAGGAGTGAGAAGATGAGGGATCTTGTTATAAAGGGTAAGTTCAACTCGTTTTGGGTCAACGAAGATAAAACGAAGATCCTCTGGACCGTTTTTGTAGAGGAGTGATGTGATGATTGTGTGGATGGTAACTGATTTACCGGAACCAGTTGCGCCGGCGATAAGGGCATGCGGCATTTTTGCAAGGTTTGCAACAATGGACGTTCCAGCAACGTTTCTTCCAAGTGCAAGCATGAGTGGCTTCTCAGCGTGGCTGAATTTCTCATCAGCAAGAAGCGAAGCAAGTCCAACCATGGATTTTTCCTTGTTTGGAATTTCAATACCAACGAGTGACTTACCAGGGATAGGGGCTTCGATACGAATTGTTTTTGCTGAAAGAGCGAGGGCAAGGTCGCTTGAAAGGCCAGTGATGCGTGAGAGTTTAACACCTTGTGCAGGCTTCAATGCATAGCGAGTGATTGAAGGACCAACAGTGATTTCGTCCATCTCGACTTCGATGCCGAAGTTTTGAAGTGTTCGCTTGATGATGTTTGAGTTTGCTTTGATGTCTCCCGTGCCTGGCTTGCCTTTGTCTGTAGCCAAAAGTGAAAGTGGAGGGGGAGTGTACTGGTGCGAAATGTACGGCTTCATCGGTTTCTTTTTTTCTGAAATGAAGTCTTCATCTTTTGTTTCTTCGATCGCAGCGGCAACCACTGGAATTGAAATAGGTGCGGGTTCCTCTTCATCCTCTTCGATCTCTTCCGCGATTTCTTCTACCATTTCCTCGTCCTCATCTTCACCATCAGCGGGTTGCTCAAGCGCGCGCTCTTTTGAAAAGAACATGCGGATGCGCGCGCCCATTCCTTCCCAATCAGGTTTGTCGTTGAAGAGTACTAATATTGAAATGATAAGCAATCCTCCGACAAAAATAATTCCGGCATAGATGCCGAACAATTTCATGAACGGCCAGAACATTGCCTGACCAATAATTCCGCCGTAGTGCACATCTATAGATGCGGCATCAACGAGCGCGAGACCCGATGCTAAAAACAAAAGTGATCCGATACTGTGCGTGATTGCGAGTTCAGGGCGTTCTTCTTTGAGTAGTGAGATACCAAGAATGAGCGCGAGAATTGGAACCAGATAATAGCCAATGCCGAACAAAGAATCGAATGCATTATAGAGAACATCGCCAGCAGGTCCGGCGATTCCAAACGGTGCGAGAACGAATAATACTACTACAACAAAACAGGCGATAGCAAAGATGCTATTACGTGCTTCGATTGATAAATATGAATCGCTCTCTTCTGATT
>DALYCO010000013.1:0-4648 GCA_031973655.1 Minisyncoccota bacterium
CCACCTACAAAAGAAGAGGGAAGAATTGCATTACAAGAACTCCGCACTCTGGGTGGCAAAATAAAAGGCGAGCATCAATAATTTTTTATGCTAAATCCACAATTACATTTAAATACAAATTTGTTTGATCCAAATGTAGAACAATTACCAACTCGTAAGGGTTTTGGCGAGGGGCTACGTGAGGCCGGTATACGCAATGACAATGTGGTGGCTCTTTGTGCTGATCTGACTGAATCTACACAGATGCATGTTTTCAAAGAGCGCTTTCCTGAACGGTTTGTAGAAATAGGCGTTGCTGAGCAAAATCTCGTAACTGTTGCATCAGGAATGGCAGCCATGGGTAAAATCCCATTTGCATCGTCATACGCCATGTTTTCACCAGGACGAAACTGGGAGCAGATTCGCACCACTATCGCATATAACGACCGCAAGGTGGTCATTGTAGGCTCTCACGCAGGTATTTCTGTCGGCCCTGACGGTGGAACACACCAGGCAATTGAAGATATTGCTCTCATGCGTGTTATTCCGAATATGTCAGTCGTTTCTCCATGCGATAGTATTGAGGCTGAAAAAGCTACTCAGGCTATTGCTCAAAATGATTTACCAACGTACCTCCGCCTCGCTCGAGAAAAAACTCCGATCATAACAACAAAGGAAACTCCGTTTGAAATTGGCAAAGCGCAGATATTCTGGGAGCCCGATCATGGCATCGCACATGTAGGCATCATCGCCACTGGAGCGCTTGTACACAAAGCTCTCATGGCCGCACGAGAACTTGAGAAAAAGGGAATCAAAACAAAAGTAATGAACATTGCGACAATCAAGCCGCTTGATGCTGAAGCAATCATTGCTCTGGCAAAAGAAACGAAAGCAATCGTTACTGTTGAAGAACATCAGATTGCAGGCGGTCTTGGAAGTGCAGTTGCTGAAGTACTAGCTCAAAATGTCCCTGTACCGATGGAATTCATCGGTGTACACGACCTCTTTGGCCAGTCAGGAACTCCAAATCAGCTCATTGAACACTATGGAATGGGTCAGAAGAAAATCGAGGAGGCGATAGTGAAGGTTCTGAATAGAAAAGGAAATAATCAATAATAAAAAACCGCGGTCTGTATCCGCGGTTTTTTATTAGTTATTGTCAGGATTAGTATTCCCAGCCTGTAAGTTTAACCTAAACACCATTTGCTTGAAATATTCCACCGAACCTGGAGCAATTTCTTCTACTTTATCAAGAACAGAAGCAAGCTTTTCATTTCCTTCCTCAAAAGCGTCTTTTAATGCAATATATTTTTCTTCTAATTCCGCGTATCGCTGACTCGAGATATTTTCACCTTCATCACTGGCGTCATCTTCATTCTCTGGTTTATCTTTATCTAATATACCCTTAAGATTTTCTTCAGTTGCATTAAGTGAGTTAAGCTTGTCCTCCATATCTTTTAGTTTATTTTCTAGAATAGCCTGCTCTGCCTGAATAGAAATGTAACCATCTACCATCGAAAGAAGGAGTGGTTCTTTATCACCACCATCTTTACTCTGTTCGAGCATTTTCTTTTGAAAGTTATCAACAATTATACCGGCTTTTTTATGCAGCTGGTTTTCTCCATTATTTCCTCCTGGCGTTTCCATTCCCATATTAGATTTCTTTAGGCTGATAGTCTGCTGGTGCCTTTGCTAGCCATTCCAAGATTTCAGTTTTTGAAAGCAATCCTTCCTGCGCGCCAACATGCTGCACAACATTCATAGAATTGATCGGTGCCCATGTCAAAGCTTCAAGTGGGGTTTTACCATCCACAAGCGCGCTAATAAACATAGAAGCAAACGCATCTCCGCAACCAGTTCGTTCAACTGGTGGAGCTGGGTCAGGGTAAATCGGCATGAAGTATGCATGTTCGCCATCGCTCATATAAGCACCTGCTGGTCCATCAGTAATACAGACAATCTTTGGTCCGAGATCGTGAACTGCTTTCAAAAGCACTTTCAAATCACGAGATTCAGTCTTAAGAATACGCTGAGATTCTTCAACATTGCAAACAAACACTTCAGTTCGAGCATAAATATCTTTTAGAGCTTCAGTACCAAATTTCATCTGAAACGTTCCAGGCTGGAAAGCGAGCTTCACTTCAGGGTTGGCTGCTAAGTATTCAGAAATGACTGGATGAAAAGGAAGCGATGTCCCACCAAGTGATGAAAGATAGAGCCATTTTGGAGGAGTAGCGAATTGAGGAAGTGCGTAGGGAAATGGAGCATGCTTGATCAAAATTGTTCGGTCAACATCATACCAAAGCACATAGTGATAATTGGTAGGGTAATCACCATTTCGCGCAACGTATTCTGTTGATACTTTGTTCCCTGTAAGTGCATTGATGCATTCCTGTCCATTCAAGTCAGTACCTACTGTAGTGATAAGCGCAGTGTTCAATCCGAAACGTGCCCCTGACACTGAAGCATTGGCACTGTTTCCAACAGCATAGAGAACATTCACTGATTCGTAGGGAACCTTGTCGCCAAATCTAAAACAAAGCTCACATGATTCATGATTAATATTGCAATGGACTGCGGCGTCCTGAATTTTTATAAAAGCATCGATAACAGTATCGCCGATGCCTACAATGTCATATTTTTCCATGCATTGAGTATACCATTTCTACTAAGCATTTCTATTTTTCAACCAACATTGCTACAATAGCCATATATGTCAAAAACACTGCGAGAATACGTACAGGAAGCCGACAAAAACGGCGTAGCGATCGGTCATTTTAATATTTCGAATCTCGAAGCACTACATGGAATCGCTTCAGCTGCTCGAAAACTCAATCTGCCAGTCATCATCGGCGTTTCAGAAGGAGAAGAGGACTTCGTCGGTATCAAAGAAGCAGTTGCCTTGGTTAAAGCAATCCGAGAAACATACAACCAGCCTATTTTCTTGAATGCAGACCATCACTACAGTTTTGATCGCGTCAAAGCAGCTATTGATGCCGGCTTCGATGCAGTCATTATCGACAATGCAAAACTTCCGATGGATGAAAATGTTGCAATCACTAAACAGTGTGTTGAATACGCACGCAAAGTTTCCGCTGAAACTGGACGAGATATTCTTGTTGAAGCTGAAATTGGTTTCATCGGACAGTCTTCAAAAATCTTGGACGCAATCCCAGATGGCGTAAGTGAAGCAACAATGACAACTGCCGCAGACGCAAAAGCATTCGTAGATGCGACTGGTGTAGACATGCTTGCTCCTTCAATTGGAAACATTCACGGTATGGTTCGCTCAGGTAATCCACGATTGCATCCAGAACGCGTAAAAGAAATTCGCGCGGCAACGGGCGTCCCACTCGTCCTTCATGGAGGATCAGGAACTATGCATGAAGATTTCACCGCATGTATCAAAGAGGGAATCGACATCGTACACATCAATACAGAGATCAGAGTTGCGTATCGAGACGCTATCAAGAAGTTCCTTATTGATAATCCTGACGAAGTAGCACCATACAAGTTCCTTAAGCCGGGAGTAGAGGCAATAGAACAGGTGGTTACTGCTCGTTTGAAACTCTTTTCAGGCATAAACTAATTCCTCAAATCAATAGTTTTTCCTCAAAAACCCTTATTTATAAGGGTTTTTGTCTATTGTATGCTTGACTTTTAGACCCAAATATAGTATAATATAATTAACAAATTCATTAACTAAACCGCAGTCCAAGGAGGGCTGACAATATGAAGAAGCTAATACAGACAATTATCGCAGTAATCACAATCGCAACTTTCTTACCAAGTTGCAAAAATCTTGTTCCTTACAGTGATTCTCTAAAACAGAAATACGGATGGACCAAAGATGACGTAAAACAAATTCAATTTTACGTTTCAAGTGAGATAGTTTTACACCGTGAAATTTTGCCAACAGACACCGGCGAAATTATCGGAGGAAAAATTATTTTACTGAAAGGCAAAAAAATTCAGGAAATCACTATCAAAGCCGGCAAGAAAGGTGTGATGGTAGATATGCCCAACGATAAGAAAATTTTGGTAAGTTTCGAAATTTCCGATAACTACTACCTTAGTTTTGGAGTTGACCCAAACCGTGCAAATCAATTCTATCTGCTTGCAGAAGACTGGAAAAACGAAATGGGAAAAGTTCATTACAACAGTAAAGTATTCTACACAGGAAAAGAGAGCAAGGATGCAATCTTGCTTGTAGATATACGCAAGTTTAGAGATATTGATTACAGCCACCGCAATGCCAAAGGCAGAAGCGTGGGTAAGTAAAACGCTAACGCTTCTAAAAACACAAATCCTTCGCATCATGTATGATTGCGGAGGATTTTTTTATTTCTTATTTATTTTTCATGATATACTTTGTGCAATGTTCGACGAACTCAAAAAATCATTCAAGGGCGAAATTGATATCAGCGATGCAACACTCGAGGCCTACAGCCACGACGCTTCGCTCTTTGAAATCCGACCCGAAGTCGTCGTCTTTCCAAAAGATTCTGAAGATATAAAAGCTCTCGTAGCATGGGTACGCGACAATAAAGCTAAGCACCCAACTCTTTCTATTACTGCTAGAGCGGCAGGAACATGTATGGCGGGAGGAGCACTCAATGACTCAATTATCATGGACACAACCCGGCATATGGGAAAAATTATTTCTGTG
>DALYCO010000013.1:4658-11633 GCA_031973655.1 Minisyncoccota bacterium
TATATCATCAAGCCGCTGTTTGAAAATAGCCGCGAAGTAACTGTCGTCGGCGAAGCTCGCGTACAACCGGGCTGTTTTTACCGAGATCTTGAAGCCGCAACATTACAGCAAGACTTACTTTTACCGTGCTACACCGCATCAAAAAGCTTGAACGCTGTTGGAGGAATGGTTGGAAACAATTCCGGAGGCGAACTTACACTCAAGTATGGAAAAACTGAAGACTATGTAAAGGAACTAAAAGTCATTCTCGCAGATGGACACGAATATACTTTTGGTCCAATTACTCGCCGAGAACTCTATACAAAGATCACCGAACAGACCCTTGAAGGACAAGTCTACAAGGCCATGTTTGAACTTATCAAAGAAAACGAGGCATTGATTCTCGGATCAAAGCCTCATGTATCCAAAAATTCTGCAGGATATATGCTCTGGCATGTATTTAGACGCGGACCAACAGAGGATCAAGATGTATTCGATCTCGCACAACTCATTATCGGATCACAAGGAACGCTTGGTATCGTGACTGAAATAGTTTTCCGACTTGTTGAGAAGCAGAAGAAATCAAAGCTGCTCGTGATCTTCCTTCCTGATTTTACAAAAGTCGGTGAAATTGCAAATGAACTGCTCAAAACAAATCCAGAAAGTATTGAATCATATGACGATAAAACATTTAAACTCGCACTTAAATTCTTTACCGACTTTTTAAAATCAAAAGGAGTATGGGGAACGATCACCTTTACACTTTCGTTCATTCCCGAGTTCTGGATGTTGCTCACCGGTGGAATTCCAAAAATGGTTTTAATGACAGAATACGCAGGGGATACAGAAAAAGAAATTGATATGAAGTGTCGCGAAGGAATGGATAAAATCAAGAAATTTGGCTATCCTGCGCGAATCACTCGTAGCGCAAATGAAGCTGAAAAATACTGGGATATGCGTCGTGATAGCTTTAACCTGCTCCGAAAGCACGTAAAAGGGCTTAAGACCGCGCCATTCATCGACGACATCATCGTCCGACCAGAATTCCTTTCAACATTCCTCCCAAAAGTGAATGCACTTATTGCTCAGTACCCAACACTGATCTACACAATCGCAGGGCATGCAGAAAACGGAAACTTCCATATCATTCCGCTTGTCGATCCAAAAGACCCAAACTTGCCAACTATCGTCATTGACCTTTCAAAGCAAGTCTACGACCTCGTTCTCTCATACCACGGCTCAATTACTGCCGAACACAACGACGGCATCATTCGTTCACCATTCTTGAAGCAAATGTACGGAGATGAAATCTACAACCTCTTTGTAACCACAAAAGAGCTCTTTGACCCAACCTACATGTTCAACCCAAAGAAAAAAGTCGGCGCCACATTCGATGACATAAAAAAATACCTCGCCAAACCACCAACCACCCCTTTAGCATAAAACCCCAGGTCATTTGCCACTAATGGCATTGAGCAGCTCATGGCGCGAGGCCACATACCCTCAAAAGGGGCTTACGGAGCGCGGCCCGGCGCGAGTACGAGCCAAAAACTCAGCAGAGTTTTATGGCGTACCCTTTTGAGGGTATGTGGCCGAGCGTTCTCCACCTTAAATAAGTCCATATAACCGATTGACTTTTAAGGTTTTTCTGCTAAACTATCCCAATATGTCAAACATTACAGCAACAACACGCGATCCTAAAGAAAATCTCGCAACTATCCGCGGAGGTGGCATGGTTCCAGCAGTCTTTTACGGCGCAGGCAAATCAACAACTCATATCAGCATCAGCCAGAAGGAATTCGACAAGGTTTTTAAAGAAGCCGGCGAATCATCAACTGTCGTTCTCACTCTCGGAGGCGAAAAAGTAGATGCACTTATCCACGAAGTTCAGTTTGATCCTATGAAAGGTACTCCACTCCACGTGGACTTCCTCGTAGTCGACATGAACAAGCCTATCGAAGTTTCAGTCGAGCTCGAATTCGTAGGAGTATCTCCAGCAGTAAAATCAAGCCTCGGAACACTCGTTAAAGTAATGCACCAGCTTGAAATCAGCGCTCTCCCAAAAAATGTTCCTCACACTATCGAAGTTGATCTCTCAAAACTCGCTACTCTCAGCGACCAGGTTCTTGTTTCAGACTTGAAACTTCCATCAGGAGTAACAGCAATTGCTGGTCAGGATGAAGTAGTTGCCGCAGTAGCAGCTCAGGTTGAAGAAACAGAAGAAGCAGCTCCAGTTGACCTCTCAGCTATCGAGGTTGAAAAGAAAGGAAAGAAAGAAGAGGAAGCACCAGCAGCTGAATAATACTCAAAACAATAGTGCGTTAGGTAGTGTACAAAAAATATGTGGAAATTCTTTACTCAACAGAATAGCCTCAAAACAAAAACCGCAAAATGGCTCGTGCCTTTTGCGGTTTTTGCTGTCATTCTGTCATTAACGGTTATTTTTCCATTTGCTCCAATTGTTCAGGCTCAGCAGGCCCAACTAACACAGACACAGGAAGAACGAGCTAAACTCCAGGCAGAACTTGCTGCTCTCGAGGCTGAAATTGCTCAGAAACAGGCTGAACTCAAAGGACAACAGGGACAATCGCAGACACTTACAAACGATATTTCTCGTCTCAAGGCTCAAATTAACACTTCAAAGCTCAACATCAAGGCAAAAAATCTAGCAATTGCCGAACTTTCTTCTGATATCAAAGACAAATCAAATGAGATTGAAGACCTGACTGAAAAAATCAACAACGAAAAAGAGTCATTGGCCCAGCTCATCCGTCATACCCGAAGCATGGACCAGAATACACTCGTAAATCTCGTACTTTCAGAAACAACTATTTCAGAATTTTACAGTGATATCGCTGCTTTTGATTCTATCAAGGCAGCAATCAAGGCTTCAGTTGATGAAATCAATGGACTTAAGTCTGAAACATTGACTGCGAAGCAGCTCCTTGAAAAGAAACAAGATCAGGAACGCGACGCAAAAGCTGCAATCGAAAAAAACAAAACTCAGATTGAAAAAAACCAAGCTGAGCAAAATCAACTACTCTCGATTAGCAAAAATAAAGAAAAAGAATACCAAGCAGTTCTCGCTGACCGAGCTTCGAAAGTTTCTGCAATCAAAGCAAAGCTCTTCTCACTTGCCGGAGGATCTTCAGCGATTAGATTCGACATCGCTTTGCAGTATGCAGAAGCAGCTGCAGCAAAAACGGGAGTCGCGCCTGCCTTTGTTCTTGCAATCTTGACTCAGGAATCAAACCTTGGATCAAACGTGGGTAAATGTTTCCTAAGTGATCTCACGAGCGGTCAGGGATACAATCCTAGCACTGGAAAAACATTCGTAAACGTTATCAAACCTACTCGAGACCTCCAGCCGTTTATAGAAATTACAAGCAGACTTGGGCTTGATCCACTTAAAACACCTGTATCATGTCCAATTCCAAGCGCAGGTGGATGGGGTAGCGCAATGGGCCCTGCACAGTTTATCGCTTCAACTTGGAAAATATTTGAAAAGAGACTTAAGGTAGCACTTGGACATGATGCAAGTCCTTGGGTCGCCGAAGATGCGTTTATGGCTTCAGCAATGTACCTTACAGACCTTGGAGCAGTAGGAGATAGCGTAAGCGCCCAGATTAAGGCAGCATGTAAGTATTATGGTAGCGGCGGAGCAAGTTGCTCATACGGAAACAGCGTTATGAAGCTGAAGAATGCTATTCAGGCTGATATCGACTACCTCAAACAGTATGGAGTTTCGAGACGATAAGTGAATTTATTATAGTTTTGCTTACACTTTGTGGCTGCACGCCCTTGGTTGGGATTTTTAGGAATACCACGCGGGGCGCGGTGCCCAGCCTACCGGCTGTTCACTTGCATTTTATTAAAAAAATGATATAGTAGCCCAGTATGAAAAAAGACACTCACCCAAAAGATTACCGCCAGGTTATATTCGAAGACATGACTTCGGGCGCTCAATTCCTTATCTATTCAACAATGGTTACCAAGGATACTGGAACCTTTAAGGAAGACGGCAAAGAATATCCTCTCTACCGAGTTGAAATCTCAAGCGCTTCACACCCTTTCTATACAGGAACTGAAGTTGTTCTCGACGTCGCTGGACGTGTGGACAAATTCAAGAAGCGTCAGGCTGCTACTGCTTCAAAGAAGACAAAATAGCTCACTCAATTCAAAAGGAAGTCTCAATTGGGGCTTCTTTTTGTGTTATAGTACAAACACATGTTAGACATCACTACTCGCGATGAACTTCGCAAAAATTCAAGATTGAGCTATCTCGTAGACGAATACGAGCGTCTTGAAGTTGAGGAAGAAAAAGTGAAGGAAGCTATTGGCGATGACGAATCGCTTTTTGAGCTTGGTAAAGAAGAGATTGAATCTCTCCGGATTCAGCGCGAGGGAATTGAAGCGCAAGTAAAAGCAATTCAGGACGGTGAAAAAGAAGAAGAGGAATTTCCTAACGAAATTATCATGGAAATTCGCGCAGGCGCTGGAGGAGACGAAGCGTCACTTTTTGCCTGGGAACTTGCTGAGATGTATCAGCGTTATGCCGAAGAACGTGGCTGGTCTTCTAAACTTATTGAAGAAGCAAAAACAGACGTTGGTGGATACAAAGAAGTTTCAATTGAATTCAAAGGAAAGGATGTGTACAAAGATCTACGCTACGAAACTGGTGTGCACCGAGTTCAGCGTGTCCCTGGAACTGAAAAAAATGGCCGTATTCACACTTCTACCGCATCTGTAGCAGTATTGCCTATGCGAAAGAAGGTTCTTTTCGAGATCAATCCGGCAGACCTTGATATGGAGTATTCTCGTTCAGGAGGTGCGGGAGGTCAGAACGTCAACAAGGTTGAAACTGCTGTTCGCTTGATCCACCGTCCAACTGGTATCGACGTGCGATCAACCTCAGAACGCAGTCAGCTTGGAAACCGAGAAAAGGCTATGTCTATTCTTTCAGCAAAACTGCAGCAACTCGAAGAAGAAAAGGAGGCAATGAAGTACGCAGCAGATCGTAAAAACCAGATTGGTTCAGGCGATCGAAGCGAAAAAATCCGCACCTATAACTTTCCACAGGATCGGGTGACTGACCATCGCATTCGCCAGAACTGGTCAAACATTCCGGGAATCCAAAATGGCCAAATCCAAAAAATCATTGACGCACTCAAGTCAGGCACAGTGGGCGAAGCAGAAGACGAAGAGTAATCCCAAGTTTTTGCGATTATTGCTTTATCTCCCAAATTTTGATAGAATTACGGCGCCAGATTAATCTGGTATATGGCTATAGTATTGCTGTATTTTGATTCTTTTTTTGGCTAATTAATCCAGTGCGACTTATGCGCGCGTAGCTCAGCTGGTAGAGCATTCGACTGATACTCGAAAGGTCTGAGGTTCGATCCCTCACGCGCGCACCATGCCAGAAGAAGAATTCAAACGAATAAAGATCAAGAAAGCGTCGTCCACAGATGTTTGGTGGCGAGACAGTTTGTTTTTTTTCTTTGATCTGTCGGGTTACATACTCGGCCCAGTACTCATTGCCTATATTGTCGGCAGTCTTATTGACAAGAAATTTGAAACAGCTCCATGGGGAATTACCATTGCGCTCGTAACAGGATTCTTGGTTTCAATCGTTATGCTTGTAACAAAGACAATCAAGCACATGTCAGAAATCGAAAAAAATCTTGAAAATAAAGACAAAAAATAGTAATATCAAGTCGTAAAAAAATGGCAAAAGAAACAATTCACAATGAGATAGGTGCTCAGGAAACCCATGCTGTGGGTATTTCTGCAGATCATGCTGCTGTAGAAGCACATGCAGAAGAAGGACATCATCTCGAACATGCCATTTCACTGCCAGCTGAGCCAGTTATTCAGCTCGGACCAGTCACTATCACCAACGCGCTCCTTACGAGCTGGCTTGCGGTATTTATCATTGCAATTGTTGCATTGTCCCTCAAACTGAGCATGAAAAAAATTCCTGGACGCCTTCAGGGACTGTTTGAAGTAATGATCGACGGTGCACTTAATCTCTGCGATCAGGTTACCGGAGACCGAAAGCTCTCACGGAAAGTATTTCCACTTGTATTCACATTCTTCCTTTTTATTCTCATCAGCAACTGGCTTGGACTTTTGCCGTTGACTGCAATCGGAATTGAACACAATGGTACATTTATCCCATTTCTTCGAAGCGGAACGGCTGATATAAACTCAACACTTGCATTTGCTCTCGTTGCCGTCGTCGGCTCAAACATTTTCGGAGCATTCATTATCGGTTTTTGGAAGACATTCAATAAATACATCAACATTTCTGGTATCTGGAACTCTTTCAAGCATATTCGCAAAGAACCAATGGGACCAGTCGTTGCATTGATTACTTTCTTTGTCGGACTTTTGGAAGTCATCGGAGAAGGTGCGAAAGTTGCATCATTGTCATTCCGTCTTTTCGGTAACGTTTTTGCCGGCGAAGTGTTGCTTGTTTCTATTTCTGCGCTTGCAGGTATCCTCGCTCCAATTCCATTTATCTTCCTCGAAGTTCTCGTGGGTGTTGTTCAGGCTGTGGTGTTCTCGATGCTGACGTTGGTGTACTTCACCATCGCTTCGCACGACCACGGACATGATAACCACGAAGAGCATCATGGAAGTGCGACAGAAGAGGATGTTGAAGAAATGATCGAAGCAGAAGTGCTTGCTGAAACAGGAGCAACATCGAAGGAGAATGTCTCTCGAGTGTTCGTAGTCAAATAAGACTGCGGCTATTCGAGATCCGCTCTCACGGGTCAATTATTAGTTAGTAATCATATTGCATATATTATGGAAATTCTCCCTCTTGCAAAAGCAATCACGATCGCAGTTGGTGGTATCGCTCCAGCAATCAGCATCGGTTGGATCGGTTCAAAAGCTATGGAAGCAATCGGCCGAAACCCTGAAGCAGCATCAAAAATTTTGGTGCCTATGCTCCTCGGTGCAGCGTTCGCTGAAGCTATCGCTATTTAC
>DALYCO010000014.1:0-2688 GCA_031973655.1 Minisyncoccota bacterium
AAGGAATAATTCAACGTTATTCCTCGGAGAGCGCTGCCGTGACACTTTCGATCCGCTCACCAGTTCGCGTCTCGACAAGTGTCACTTCGCACCCTAAGCAGCTTAGTGTCATACCTGCAAAGACTTAGAGGTTATGCCAGTAAAGTATAAAAACCCGCACATGTTTGCGGGTTTTTATATTGAGCGTATACTTTAAATATGAATAGAAAATATGCACTACTCACTATCTTCTTGGGCTTCATAATTGTTTTCGCATTTGTTTTATATTTGCGACAAAAAACAGAGACAGTGAATTCAGAGGGTGATCCAATTAGTACTCAGCAAGAAGAATCAGTATTTGATGCTTCTAAAATTAAAAAAGAAACATTTGCAGATACTTCGAACCTCGCACTAGAAATCAAAGGTGAATATCCGGTTGGTGTTGTTGGTGCAGAATATGTTGAGGGTATGATAGATGCGAAACTCGCAGCGTTCAAAGCAGAAAATGATCCAGCACGATTTTCCTCAGAAGAAATGATGAATTTCGGCCCATCAAATGAGCGGCCATATTCATTTACAACAATGTATAAAGCATATACAAGCGGTACGCTTCTGACGCATCGTATGGATATTTACACTTATATAGGTGGTGCACATGGAAACACCGTACCTGAAACATATACCTATACCGCAGCAGGCAAGCAGGTTGCAGTATCAGATTTGTTCGTAGATCAAGCTGCAATAGTCAAATTCTCAGATCTTGTAAAACAAAAAGCACTGGCTATGCCTGAATATAAGGATATGATCAATACTGAGTGGCTCGCCGATAGTGCAGGCCCAAATGTCGTTGATTACAAAGTCTTTGCGTTCGATGGTAAAAATCTAACCATTATTTTCCCTCAGTATTCAATTGCACCATACGTTGCCGGAATTATTGAAGTCCCAATTCCATTTAGTGAATTACAGGGAATTGTAAAGGCAGAATATCTTAAATAAACTAACATAAAAATGCCCTTATAATGAGGGCATTTTTATTAGTCTTCCAATTCAGGTTTTGTGACTTCTATAAGTTTCAATTCTGGTGATGCTCCAGTTATCCGGAGCACATCTTTATCAACCTTCTTAAGTTCTTTTGTTGCTAGATTGAACTGGTTTACTGTCGTCGTGAGCGCATTTCCCATTTTGCTGTGGTAATCCTCGTATTTCTGAAGGTGAGTGCTGAGTTCTCCGACGCGGCGAATGATATCTTTTGCCGATTCTTCGATCTGCATTGCTTTTAAGCCCTGGAGTACAGTCTGAAGATAAGCGAGGAAAGAAGTAGGCGAGACGATGATGACTTTATACTTGCTTGCGGCTCGCTGGATAAGGTTTTCAGTATCTTCTGTAACTGCACCAATCTTGTTTATGATTAAATCATAATAAATTGCTTCGTGTGGGATGAACATGAAGGCAAAATCCATCGTTCCATTTTCCGGCAAAATATATTTTGAAGTTTCAACGATACGATTCTTCAAGTCATTCAAGAATATTTTTTCGTAGCGTTCTTTTTCTGCAGGATCGCGAGTTTCGGTGATGCGATTGTAGTTTTCCAATGAGAACTTCGAATCGATTGGAATGATTTTGTCTTTTACAAACACTGCAGCGTCTACAATGTCTCCGTTTGGAAATGCGTACTGCATTTGATAACTTCCGGGTGGCAGTACATTTTTCAAAAGTGTTTCAAGATAGTATTCACCGAGGATTCCACGCTGCTTAGGATTCTTAAGGATATCTTGGAGATCTTGAAGCTGATCGGTAAACGACATAACTTGTTTTTGACCTTCAGCAACACGAGTAAGTTCTTCGGTAATCTCACGAATAAGTTTGTTTGATTCTGAAGACTGGTAGCGCAATGATTCATTGACCTGCTTGCTCGATTCACCGATCTTGCTGTCTACTGTTCGGGAAAGTTCATTCATTTGCTGGAGAAGCAATTGGAGGGAGCCATCATCAGTTTTCTTTTCCTCTTTGCGGCGCAGGAAAAAAGCACCGATGGCGAGGCCAATAATAATAGAAATAAGAGCGATTAAGGCTGTTTGCATGCAAGAAGTATATCATTATTTAGAACGTAGGAAAGTAGGTGTATAGAGAGCCATTGACACGACCCGTAGGAGGAGTACTCTTAAAGTAAGGGGAAATTCATTTCCATTTCTAAATTTAAATACCATGAAAAAACAAGACGTAGACTGGGTCTCATTCGACCTTTTCGGCACATTGGTGCACTACACACCGGCTTTGTGGTTTATCTATATGCTACGAGCAGGACTTTTTTTAAAGAAAGATCGTGATATCTTCTGGAAAGGAGTTCTGTCCTCTACAACAACAAACCTTGAACTGGCCAACATCATTTTTCGCGAAAATAATTTTTCGATTGAAGTAAGTGAGTTGTTCGAAAGGTATTTGATGGATGAAATTAATAGCCTCAGGCTTTTTCCGGACTCAGCTGAAGTGCTTACTTTTCTAAGGAGTAAGGGCTATAAGATTGCGGTAACTTCCAATCTTGCGCTTGATTTTGGTCAGCCAACACTAGAACTACTTCCCATTAAGCCAGATGCTATTATATTTTCTTACCAGGTTGGCCACCGCAAACCAGAACCTGCATTATTTCAGGAACTGTTACATCAAACGGGTGCCAGTCCTGACCGCATCCTGCATGTAGGAGACAAGGTT
>DALYCO010000014.1:2698-7583 GCA_031973655.1 Minisyncoccota bacterium
ATGCTGCGCTCGAAATGGGAATGAGATCAATCCTTCTTGATCGAAAAAAGGAACAGGTTGATTTTTCAACCCATTCAATAACTACGCTAAAAACACTTGAGTATATGCTCTAAAAATATAGTATTAGTTCGCCAGGCAGTAGGGAATACTGCTTGGCATTTTTATTTACCTAAATGAAACTTGAGTGTGTAGATCCAGTCTTCTTCACCACTTGGATTTTGCATCTTTTGGGTAAGCAGCCATTCTAAGTATCCACGGTCGGCAGTTGCGACTTCGCTGATCTTCTTGCCACTATGTTTTCCAAAATTAAAAGTAGCGAGCAGTGAAGGGTTCTGAGAGATTTCTATCATTTTTGCAATTGCTTGATCTCCCTCACCCCCTGTTTCTTTCATCATTTCTTCAAGCACATAATCAAAAAACTTTTCCAGGACCAAAACATCGCCGAGCGCATCATGGGCAGAAGCTTCAATTTCAAGTTCAAGGAAATATCGGAGATATTGGAGCTTGTGTTGGGTAAACTTTGCATCCCTGTCGAGATACCGTATTACTTTAAGCGTGCATATGTACTGTGATGGATTGATTCCTTCACGGATAAGCATTCCCTCGTCAAATGGTGCATTGTGACAGACCATAATTGAATTTGGATCTTCTAAGAGTGTCTTAATTCTGGTGTAATCCTGTGAATCTTGAAAAGCTGGCTTATCAGCAACCATTTTGTTTGTAATATGAGTTACAGCGCTCGCTTCTGCGGGAATGCGAAGTGAAGGTTTAAATAATTCGTTGTATGTTTCATCCGCAGTTTTAAATGCGAGCTGACAAAGTCGGTCTTCCGGGCCGATGCCTGTTGTTTCAGTGTCCAAAAATACGAGGTTTTGCATGGGATGAATTTTATCATACATTTTGGTATACTCTAAGTATGTCACTACATGAACAAATTAAAGGACAAATCAAGGAAGCAATGATGGCGAAGGACACCGTACGTCTTTCCGTCGTTCGCGGACTTACCACAGCTTTTACTAATGAATTAGTAGCAACTAACCGCACTCCACAGGACATGCTGACTGACGAGGAGGCACTCAAAGTTATTACTCGCACCGCAAAACAGCGAAAGGATGCAATATCTCAGTTTGAGGCTGCGGGCCGACAGGACCTCGCCGATGAGGATAGAGCTCAACTTGAAGTACTCGAAAAGTATCTACCAAAACTTATGACTGCAGATGAAGTTCGACCTTTTGCTGAAGCAAAGAAAGCAGAGCTTGGTGTCACCGATAAATCAGGTGCAGGAAAACTTACAGGAATGCTGATGAAAGACCTCGCAGGAAAAGCAGATGGTACGGTCGTCAAAGAAGTTATCGATTCATTGTTCGCTTAACTATATACTTGTATGAAAATAATTTTACATTGGATTATTCTTACGCTCGCGGTTATCGCATCGCAATATGTTGTGCCGGGAATACATGTTGATACATTTCTTACCGCACTCGTTGTTGCAGCTATTCTTGCGTTCATTAACACAATCATTAAGCCAATCATCGGTATTCTTACACTTCCGATTAATATCCTAACGCTTGGTATCTTCTCATTGGTGCTCAATGCTCTCTTTTTCTGGGGAGTTGCGTATGTTGTCTCAGGATTTTCAGTAAACGGATTTGCTGCGGCTTTCTGGGGATCCCTTATCGTATCGATCATAAACTGGATTGCAGGACAGGCTATCGAATAATATGCACTTGATTCAGACAGCAACTCTTTTTGCAGCAGATCACCATGCAACGATCTACTTTCTTATCCTCTCGGCAATTATTCTTGAGGGGGAAGTTGCGTTGATTGTACTTGGAGTTTTAGCACACACAAAAATCATACCTGTTGAAGTCGCGCTTACGCTTGCAGTGTGTGGGGCAACGATTAAGTCAGTACTTGGCTATTTGATAGGCAAAGGAATAAAGAAGTATGTTCCTCAAAACAAGCTATTTGATTTCATTGAAAAAAGAGTGCTGATTGTATTTCCGCATTTCACCAAGAAGCCGTTTTGGTCACTGTTTTTCTCAAAATTTATCTACGGATTGAATCACTTCACCATCATTTTTGCAGGATACACAGGCTCAAAACTACGTACCTACGTAACGGCAGAAATCATTTCTTCAGTTGCATGGATTACAATTATGTTTTCCATCGGGTATTTTTTCAGCAAGACTGCATTTGCCTTTACTCAAGATCTTAAAAAAATTGGGCTCTACCTGCTCGTAGGGATCATTGCTTTCTTGCTTATAGAACGCATTGTTGGTTTTATTATTGAATATATTGAATCGGAGGAGTAATCACAAAACTATTATGGAACAAAAAACATACAAACTAGTCACACATAACTACCATTTTCACATCGATGACATTTTTGCCTGTGCAATTTTGTTCCTTGTACTTAAAAAAGAAGGCGCTTTGTATACGGTAACTCGAACCCGTGATGAAAAAGTAATTGAAGAGGCAGACATAGTCTTTGTTGTGGAAGGAATATGGAACAATGCTTGCCGGCGATCAGGATTTGGCGGACATTATTGACCATGAAGTATTCGAGCCGATCGATCTAGAAGACAATGGCGTTGCGACATACACCAAAGTGGGCGAAGTTTCTCCATTTACTGTTCGCGATGCGTTTTATGCATTTCGACCAACATGGAAGGAAGATGAATCAATACTTGATACACGTTTTTTGGAATTAGTGGAATTTGCTGAAAAGATTATTGAAAGACAGATCGCTATCGCGAGAGATACGCGCGACGCCGAAGGCGTCGCGCTAGCTGCCTACAACAACGCAGCCGACAAGCGTCTCGTTGTCATGGATGTTAGCGCTCCTGCTGAAGAAATTCTCCGACAATTTCCAGAGCCACTATTCATCGTTCGCCCGAACTCAGATGGCAATTGGCGAATGGTGGGAGTAGGGACTGGAGTAGCAATGTTCGAACGTCGTAAAGATATGCCCCAAGCTTGGGCTGGTCTGCGAGATAAAGAACTCGAGGAAGCTACTGGTGTACCTGGCGCAATCTTTTGTCATAATGGCAGGTGGCTTGTAGTGGCAAATAGCAAGGAAGCAATACTTGCACTTGCTAAAATTGCCCTCGAAGCATAAAGTTAGTGTATGGAAGGAAAAAACGAAGGCCTCAAACGAACCTCAAAATTTCTCTCAATAGAAGAGGCAGCTAAACGCTTGGAAGACCAAGAATCTACTGTAAAAATGAAGCAGGAAGAAAAAAGTCTCGAGGATATTCCTGACTATGAAGCTAAGCTTGGAAAGTACTATAGATACAAAGAACTGTTTGCCGAACTACAAGACACTGTTGATCGACCACTCTCATTTTACTATTCTGATCCAGCGGAAGTTAAAAAAGATAGCATCAATCGGTACTTCGGAATAGAAGTAGCAAAAGTACTACACACGACACTCGGATCACGAGACAATTACAAAGTAGTATTAGATACTGAACTCATGCGGGGAACTTTCAAGGACATATTTACTGCTGACGGCAAAAAAATCTTGGGATTCCGGAAAAATATCGCTGCGTAAAACGGGTAAACACCCGTTTTTGCTATTTTATTGAAAATGTGTTAGAATTATATTTATATGGCATTCGTAGATGAAATCAAGGTAAATGCAAAGGCAGGTAACGGCGGAGACGGCGTTGTTCGTTGGCGTAAAGAAAAGTTTATCGCAAAGGGTGGTCCTGCGGGAGGCGACGGCGGAAAAGGTGGCAAAATCATTGTCCACGCTGTTCGTAATTTGCATACGCTTGCAAAATACAGCCACAAGAAACATTTCGCGGCAGAAAACGGATTTCCTGGTGAAGGTAAAAGCATGCATGGACGTGACGGAAAAGATCTTGTTATTGATTTACCTGTCGGCAGCATTATCACCAACCTTGATACTGGCGAACGAATCTCTCTCGACACTGACGGACAAAAGGTTACACTTCTCAAAGGCGGACGCGGCGGAATGGGAAATGAATTTTTCAAAAGTTCAGTACATACAACTCCGATAAAATTTACCAAAGGTAAGCCAGGCGAAGAAAGCAACTTCCATATCGAACTTGAACTCTTCGGAGACATTGGATTGATTGGTCTTCCGAACGCTGGAAAATCAAGCCTTTTGAATGCAGTTACAAACGCAACTGCAAAAATTGGTGACTACGCTTTCACAACTCTCGACCCAAACCTCGGTGATTTCTTCGGTTATATCATTGCAGACATTCCTGGACTTATCGAAGGCGCCAGCGACGGCAAAGGACTCGGCGTAAAATTCCTCAAGCACATTAAACGAACAAAAAAACTTCTTCATCTCGTATCATTTGAAAACGAGTACATTGAAACTGGTAAAATGATGAAGGTGTACAAGGAAATCCGAAAAGAATTAAAGACATACGGCAACGGCCTCGATGAAAAGGACGAAATCATTCTTTTAACTAAAACAGACGTAATCGAAGATCCTAAAATCATCGCAAAACGAGTGAAGGAATTTGAAAAGCTTGGAAAACAAGTAATGACATTGTCGCTCTACGACACTGATTCAATGGAAGCTTTCAAGAAAGAATTCATGAAAATCCTAAAAAAATAGCCGAACCCTGAAGAGTCCGGCTAATATTGAGAGTGCTTTCTATCTAGAAGGCATTTTCTTTTGGCATGTAAAGCTTTTTTTGGTGTGCATACTTAAATGTGTAGCAACGGTCAAATTGCGGTGTCGAAGTATCAGAAATTGATACTAAATAAAATTTGTTTGTCTTTCCAGTGCATTCAAGTTTAGAATTAAGCGATGTAACAGCAAAACTTATGCCATTTTCGTAACTAAATCCATCAATATGAGCAAAAGACTGGGCACAAATCATTTTTTTATTTTTGCAGA
>DALYCO010000014.1:7643-8551 GCA_031973655.1 Minisyncoccota bacterium
CAAGCGCCATGGCAATTTCAAGTGAGGTCAGTCCTATACCTAAATAAATACCTGTCAGGTAGCTCTGTAATCGTTCCCACTCCTCGTCTGTACTGATAACCGTACGGCTATATTCAAACCCGCTTACCTCTCTGTGATTATTGTCGCTAACAAGGGTGACCTTGCCTTTTTGGTTAATGAACAAGTGTTCAATATTTTTAGAAATAACAGGTTTTATACCTTGGTATAAACTCTTAAATATTTCAATTACCTCAGCTTTTTCCGTTAAAAGCATAATTCCAGTGTAGAGCTTCTCAATAGTTCGGGTCTGTTTACTTTTCTTGCCTTGAAATATATCTGCTGCAGTGTGTCGTGATACATTGAATATCTCTTGAATATGCGGTGAAAATTCACCACAAAAGGTCACTCCACGCTCGTACAGATAATTTAAGATAAGATTTGAAAACAGGTTTCTGTACAGGACATTTGGGTTCGCAGGCAGAACTGCTGCTTCAGTTTTTTCTTCTCTTTCCATTTTGGTATCTAGTTTTTAAGTTTAGTTACACTAAAAATACCATGTCTCAGGGGATAGTCAAGTACACTATAAACCCTTTATTCTGTATACTAATTCAATGTTCCCGCTACGCTAAAGCTTCGCAGGACAAGCACACCCATATCTATGAAAAATTACTACACTACAATTGGATTAGAAATCCACGCCGAACTCAAGACAAATTCAAAAATGTTCTGCGGATGCAAGAACGATCCTGATGAAGAACACCCAAACGCGAACGTTTGCCCGGTGTGTATGGCGCATCCAGGTACTTTGCCTGTCATTAACAAGGAAGCAGTAAAGAAAGTAATTCAAGTTGGTTTGGCTTTAAATGGCCAGATTGCAGACTTTACCGAATTTGATCGTAAGAACTATT
>DALYCO010000014.1:8593-11442 GCA_031973655.1 Minisyncoccota bacterium
CCAAAAGCGTATCAAATCAGCCAATACAAATTTCCGATTGTAGCAGGTGGTGAACTTGCTGGTGTAAAGCTAACTCGTATTCACCTCGAGGAAGACACTGCAACATCCG
This sequence comes from Minisyncoccota bacterium, assembly GCA_031973655.1. Taxonomy (GTDB): domain Bacteria; phylum Patescibacteriota; class Minisyncoccia; order Phycocordibacterales; family UBA9973; genus DALYCO01. The sequence continues at coordinate 8,703 of DALYCO010000014.1, forward strand.
ACCATGAAAAAGGAAACTATTCATTGGTTGATTTCAACCGTGCCGGTGTTCCTCTTATGGAGCTCGTTACCGAGCCTGTTATTCATGATGTTGAAACCATCACCAGATTTGCTTCTGAGTATCAGCTCTTGCTCCGATACATCAATGCATCTGAAGCCAACATGGACAAAGGACAGATGCGTGTAGAAGTAAACATTTCCGTTTCTACAGAAGAAGGGAAGTTTGGTGTGCCGGTTGAAGTAAAGAACATCAACTCGTTCCGATCTGCAGAGCGTGCTGCTCTCTATGAACAGAAACGAATGATTGAACTTATTGAAGCTGGAAAGATTCATGAAATCGTAAAAGAAACACGAGGCTGGGATGAAAACAAGCAAAAAACTGTTTCGCAGCGCCGAAAGGAATTTGCAGAAGACTACCGATATTTCCCAGACCCAGACTTGCCAAAATTAATGCTTTCAAAGGCATTCGACCTCGAGAATCTCCGAGCAAATCTTCCTGAACTTCCAGAACAAAAACGATTGCGATACTCAGAACAGTTTGGAATCAAGGTGGAAGATACTGAAAGCTATGTAACCGATATGGACCTTGCAATGTACTTTGAAGACGTTGTAACCGAACTCGGTGGTGATAAAGAAAAAATAAAGATTGCTTCAAACTATATTACATCTGACCTGGTTGGTCTTACGAAAAAAGACCCTGCGTTTGAATTTCCACACGCACATCAGTTAGCAGAACTTGTTGGCATGCTTACAGAAGGTTCAATTTCTTCTCGCGCAGCAAAGGATATGCTCCTCATCCTAAAATCCGAAGACCGATCACCTCGAGCAATAGCCGAAGAAAAAGGATTGATCCAGAAAGAAAACCCAGAAGAGTTGAAAGCAATTGCGGAAAAAATCATCGATATCAGTCCCAAAGTCGTAGCGGACTACAAAGGAGGCAAGGCTCAGGCACTTATGTCACTCGTTGGAATGATTATGAAAGAAACGAAAGGTGCAGCTAACCCAGCTCTTGCGAAAAAAATACTTGAGGATCTCCTAAAATAACCGTGCTCTTTTCATTACTCAGCATACATATTACGCTCGCAATGCTCTCACCTCTATTGGGAGACAGCGGGCTTTTTGCACGCGAGCCACAAATTCCTGCTTGGATATCTGAATCAGAGCTTGCACAAGCTCCAGCAATCAAACTACCTCCTGTGGTTATTCCAGTAAAACCAACTAAGCAAGTACAGCTCGATATTGTATTGCGCAAACAAATATATTCTCTCTCTTGTGAATCGGCTAGTTTGCAAATGGCGTTGGAATATTTTGGTATTAAAAAAACACAAGACCAACTTTTGGAACAGATCGGAATTAGCGAACCATACAAAAGCTACACTGATGAAAATGGCACCATGATCTGGGGCGATCCTGAACTCGGTTTTGTCGGCAATGTTCGTGGCTTCTTTTCAACAAAAACCGACGGCATGCGTGGCGCAACAGGATGGGGAGTTAATAAGAGTCCGATTGCAAAAGTTGCACAGCAGTATCGGCCAGACAGCCAGGCATATTCTGGCTTCACTACTAATGATGTAATTAAAGAGTTAGATAGAAATTATCCTATCATATTTTGGTATGTGCCGGATTCATACTCAACACAAAGCATTACCTATAAAACTCCAGCTGGTGGATCGGTTCGTTTTTTCAGAAATCATGTCGCCCTCATTTCTGGGTACACTATTATAAACGGCGAGACATCATTTACAGTTTCAGATCCACTCTATGGCGAATATAGCGTCAAGAAAGCCACTCTTGACCGTCGCATGGCAAAATACGAGGGTGATGTTGTCGTAGTCCGCTAAAAAAGGGTATACTACCCGCATGACACAGACCAAAATCAAAGTAGCCATCAATGGCTTTGGCCGCATTGGCCGCGCGTTTTTCAAGATTGCCCATGGACGACCAGAAATCGAAGTGGTTGCTGTTAACGACCTTGGCGACATCAAAAACCTTGCATACTTGCTCCAATACGATACCGTATACCGAAAGAGCCCATTCAAAGTTGAAACTGACGGTACAGATATCATCGTAGACGGCAATCACCACATCAAATTTATTTCAGAAAAAGATACTACTAAACTTCCTTGGAAGGAACTTGGTATTGATGTTGTCGTTGAATCAACTGGTATCTTTACTTCATACGACAAAGCTAAATTCCACCTCGATTGCGGAGCAAAGAAAGTGGTGATTTCTGCTCCAGCTAAAGAAGGAGATGGAACTGTCGCTGGCGAAACAATCTTACTTGGCATCAATGAAGAGAAATTCGGTACCTGCGATATTACTTCAAACGCATCATGTACAACAAATGCGGCATCTCCATTGATCGCAATTTTGCATGACACTGTCGGTATCGAGAAAGCTCTTTTAAACACTGTACACGCGTATACAGCGAGCCAGTCCATCGTTGATGGCCCAAACAAGAAAGACTTCACAGAAGGCCGTGCAGCCGCTCAGAACATCGTTCCTGCTTCAACAGGTGCTGCGATTGCGGTTACAAAAGCTTTCCCTGACCTCACCAATCTCTTCGATGGTATCTCAATGCGTGTTCCAGTTCCAGCTGGTTCAGTTGTAGACATTACTTTCATCGCAAAGCGAGACACTACAGCCGAAGAAGTAAACCAGATCCTTGAAAAGGCTGCGGCAGATCCAAAGTGGTCACGCATCTTCGCGGTAACACATGATCCAATCGTTTCAACTGACAT
>DALYCO010000015.1:0-1278 GCA_031973655.1 Minisyncoccota bacterium
ATGAATATCACCTGAATAATAATCAGAATTAATCAGAACTTTTTCTAAATTACCTATCATAGTTTCATCTTCCGAAATGATTACATATCCTCTGGTTTTATCATTTTCAGGTAGCATACCAATAATAGCATCAACTATGTCATTAATATTCTTTTGGTGTAATTTCTTAGGAAATTTTCTTAGTATTTCCTTGTTCAATACGTCATGTACTTGAAATAATTGATTATTTATATCTTCACTTATTTGCTCCAATGCCCCTAGCATCACTAACTCATGTATATCATCTGCCAATGTACTTTTATTGCTAGATATATGATTCAAAATATTTCTTGAAACTCCTTGGTTATTTAACAATGCTATTTTTTGTAATAACTCTTTTGATGTTGGATGAATCGACTGTAATAATAAATCAGTAAAACTCTTAACCGGATTATTATCTTTTTCAATAAATGATATTACCTCTTGAACAGTTTTATGTTTATAATTTGAAATAAAAGTGGAGATACGATTAATGAGATAAGGGTAACCTTGGCATTTGTCTACTATTTGTTGAACTATAGTATCTGGGATATTTGGTAGAATTTTTTTTACTAAACTTGTTGCATCTTCATTGTTTAAATAGGGAGTTTTTACTATATTTGGCATAAATTTTGTATCCTGAGAAGTAATAATAATATGACCGTTATGTTCCCAATTTATTATATCTTCTATCTTGTTGTTCTGGTTAAGTTGGACATTATCAAATATAAGCAGCCACTTAGTTTTATGTGCTAAAAAACTCATTATATCTCTTTTTACATCCTTTGGTGATGTAGATAACAAACAACCTTCCTTTAAACATATTACTCTATTTATATCCTTCGCTAAATTTATATATTGTGGAACCAAGTCAACATCTACATTCAAACAAGCAATTATTTCATAATTGTCATGATATTTAGACACATATTCTCTAGCCATTTCACTCTTGCCTTTACCGGTGATACCGGTAATCCCTACAGTATGATTTTTCAGTAATTTGTTCCTTAACTCTAAAATTTGGTTTTGATGGTTTACGAAATACTCTGTTGGTTTTCGATTATTATATAACAGCGCAGGACTTGCTGAAGCATTAGATAATGTAATTACCAATAAAAAAATAGTGAACGCTATTAATTTATTTATCATAGCGTATTCCTATCAAAGAAAAATATAATATTATCCTTCTTCTTATTTTCTTCTGTTATGTCAATTTTTATAATCTTTTTACTAAATTCATTATATAACTTATAATTTATA
>DALYCO010000015.1:1288-5536 GCA_031973655.1 Minisyncoccota bacterium
GTAATTTGACCAAAAGTAAGAATATACGGGTTAAGCGTTTCTTGAAATATCATTTTTGAATATTCTACCATCATAGCTTCGTCTATATTAAATAGATCATGAGCAAATAATATTGTTTTATTATCTATAATTACATGAATATGATAATTATGCTTATTACTTTTCATAAAAAGTAATAAATTAGCTACTATCCCTATAATTATTTGATCAAATAATTCCTGTTCAAATGGTACCTTCAGCTTGCCTGTAACAATATCATAAGTAAATTTGATATTGTATGAATGTAAAATACTATATTCTTTAACTAAAAAATCACTTGCAACAATTACTTTCTCTATTTCTACTTTTGTGGAACAGGAAGAAAACTGTTGCACCGGTTGTAGAAGAAGAGGAAATGCAACAACTTCAGGTAATACACACACCCTACATTCCTAGTAAAAGACCCCACAGGTATGATTTTCTGTTAGTGTTATTGATTGCGATAGTTATTGCGATCATTGCACTTATAGTGCACTTCTGGAAATTCTTCCTGGGTCTGTTATTACTTTTTGTAGTTTACCAAATCTTGAATGCCGCTTATGCTTTCGTTAAAAAAAGCGTAGGGCCGGTAGTGTATTGGTTTATGAAACAAAGAGCGTACTGGGCAACTAAGCCCACAGCTTGCAAAGTAGTAGTTACAGCATTGGCGCTGTACGTTATACTGACACTTGTGTTAGTGGTAACCTACTTGTTAGGTATGTGGCACATTTGCTTTTAACTTACTTTAATTTTTTTCATCGCAGCCTTCTTAAAATAAAGAAGGCTGTTTTTTATTGTCCCAATTGCGGAGTTTGTGGCTGGAATTGAGGGGAGAACTTAACGATATATTTGTCGTACCGCTTGAATGATTTCGTGCGCGCATCATACGTAACCTGAAGAATCATTCCTTGCATGGTTGCAGCAGAGAAGTTTTGGTCGAAGATCAGGTTACCGAGGGAATAAGCGATCAGACCGCCACGATACGTTTCAATTTCCTGCGACACGTGCGGATGCGTTCCGATGATGAGATCGGCACCAGCGTCGATGGCTTTATGGGCAAGTTCTTGTTGTCGTTTCGAAGACTCCTGCTGATATTCAATACCCCAATGGAACGTTACGACAAGGGAATCAACCTGCTTTTTTGCATTACTGATAATTGCTTCGTAATCAGGATCGTTTGCGAGTAAAATGCCAGATGTATTTTCTCCGACAGCGAGCTTGTTTGGTCCGACATCAGTAAAGCCAAGGAATCCAATTTTCATGCCTTTCACTGTTTGTATGACAGGTTGCACTGCCTCTGCTCGCGTTTTTCCAGCGCCAGTATATTTAAGGCCAGTTACATTCATGCGCTCTAGGCTGTCATCAAATGCTTCTTTGCCCCAGTCTCCAACGTGATTGTTGGCAAAGAGGACGAGGTCGAAACCTGCGTTTTTGAGAATGTCTAAGACTGGAGGATCCATGCGGAATGAGTAGAGATTATGCAGATCCGTTCCTTTATCTGAAACAGGGCCTTCAAGGTTTGCGAAAGCAATATCGCTCTTTCTGAAGATATCGAGATTCTCGAAAAGTTTTGAATAATCTCCGCCGAAATTTTTTCTGACTGAGAATTTTACGCCACGGTCAAGCATGATGTCTCCGCCAAAAGTTAATGTAATGTTGCTGGAAAGATCATTGTTGTCGGTAATAACAATATTTTTGTTGCTTCCATAGACGACGCGACTTTTAACAAAGTTAAAAATCTTCATCGTATCGGTGTAGCGGTCATTTGATCGGAGGACAATGATAGCAATATTTCGGCTGCCTGATTCTGAAAGGGGAAGTTTGAAGATGGCGACGTTTGATTGCTTCGCTTCGTCTGTCTGGCCACTTTTGCCACCCAGATATCCTGGTACTTTTAAAAACTGGCTGATGTTTTTCCAGTAATGTCCTTGGGCGTTATATGAGGGAACCAGAGTGATATTAAAAACGAATGATTTTTCTTTAAAGAGATTCTGAGTCAATAAAAATTGGTCGTACGCTGTTGAAGTATTTTTTGCTGAAAGTCCGGATGGGTCGTTATAGTTTGTATTCTTCATTCCGATGTTTGCCGCATGAGCATTCATCTCAGCCATGAACTTATCGCGGCCGTAATGTTCTGCAATGATTTCCGCGGCCACGTTGCTTGAAGGAAGTAGTAGTGGGTAAATCAGATTTGAAAGCGCGATTTTTTCTCCCGGGCTGAATTTGTTGACGCTGTATACTTGCGTCGCTTTCTTGGAAACAGTAGCGAATTCAAACTGGTTCATAGTGTCGAGTGACACCAGTGCTGTCATAAGCTTTGAAACAGAAGCAATAGGGTGCGCAGTATCTTTATTGCTTTCAAGTATTACTTCTCCCGTATCTAAATCGGCAACAATATAACTTTCAGCGGAAACTTTCGGTAATACTGCGCCAGTTGCGGTTACATACACTGATTCGGAAGAAATTGCTTGCGGCTTGATTTTGCTGTCACTATACACTGAAACTCGGGTATCGCTGTCCATCCAGACATACAGTGTTTCGGCGTCAGCAGTTGAAAGCCGAATGCCGCCATCAACATTTTTTGAGAGCGTTTTATTATTCTTGTCGTGTGGTTCTCCGTGAATCATATAATTCCCGAAGAGATGTAATGTGTATGGGAAAAAGACTCCTGCTTTTTCAGAAAAGTAATCTTCCGCCACACCGATTATTGGATAGCTTCCTCCTGGAGTTTCCCAGAATGACCCAGTACGTCCTTTAGCAAGAATTTTCATTGGGCTCTCGAGTATTTGTCCGTCTTCGTACCTGGTGAGCTGCATGGTTACCAGGTTTGCGCGAATTAATTTACCATTTTGTGGTGGAAGGAATGAGTCGTCGGGAATATTTTCAAATGAAATATTGGTTGGAACATCAGGAACGGGGATTGTGTTCGATGTTTCTATTTGATATGAGGAGTTAGCAACCTCATTTGCAATTTTTTTGTTGTTGAAATGCACATAGAAAAGAGAAACTGCGGCAATAACTGCAGCAAAAACAAAAGCTCCAAGAACGAGGCGCTTTCTGTTGCTCCGTATAAAGTTGTTGATGTGTTCTTTCAACATGAGTTGTTTTTTATTGCGCTAGTCCGTAGTCGATAACTCTATCTGCAAGATCTGCGCGAAGCACTCTGATCTTTATCTGGTCTCCGACACGGAAACGTTTCTTGGTCTTTTTGCCGATGAGCGCGAGATCGCGTTCTGCGAGAGTAAATATATCATTACCAAGCTCTTTTAATTGTACCATGCCTTCTGATTTGGTTTCGAGTTCTTCCACGAACAATCCGCGCTCAGTCAGTCCAGTGATGACGCCCAAATATTCTGATCCAATGCGCGTCATCATATATTCTACTTGTTTGTATTTGATCGAAGCTCGTTCTGCATCAGCAGCATTTCGTTCACGCTCAGAAGAATGCAGCATCATTTTTTCATAATGCTTTACGTCTTTGCTGCGAATTGAGTGCTTGGTAAGAATCGCTTGAAGCATGCGGTGAACGACAAGGTCAGGATAGCGACGGATTGGGGAAGTGAAGTGTGTGTAATCGTCGAAGCCAAGACCGAAGTGTCCGATATTCTTGGTTGAGTAGACTGCCTTTGCCATTGAACGAATAAGGACGCTGGTAATCATGTCTTTTTCTGGAGCTTGCGCAAGTTCTTTGAGGAGCGTATCAAAAATCTTCGGAGTCATCGGGCCTTTTGGAACGGAATAGCCCAAGTTTTCCACGAGGAAGGTAAAGTCGGCAATCTTATCTGCGTCAGGTAGTCCGTGAATACGGTAGACACCGATACCATCTTTCTTTTCTTCCGCTTTGAAAACTTCCGCAACTTTTTTGTTTGCGAGAAGCATAAATTCTTCGATGAGTTTATGTGCATCGACGCGGACTTTTCGGTAAGCGCGAATCGGCACACCTTGGTCATTGAGTTCAAATTTTACTTCATCTGTATCGAGGATAAGCGTACCTTCCTGAATACGTTTTGCGAGAAGTTTTTTTGCGAGTGAATTCAAAAGCAAAAGTTCGTCTTTCATTGGACCTTCACCGGTTTCGAGGACTACCTGCGCTTCTTCGTAGGCAAATCGCTTGTCGGAATGAATAACGGTTTTACCGTACCATGATCCAACAATGCGCGCTTCGGGAGTGAGTGTGAGAATCGCGCTCATTGCGAGTCGATCAACGTTCGGCTTCAAGCTACAAAGGTC
>DALYCO010000015.1:5546-11247 GCA_031973655.1 Minisyncoccota bacterium
AGATACACGGAAGTAGCGCGAGCAAGCGCTTCGCGGTCGAGTGCAGTTCCTGGACGGACGTAGTGCGACACATCAGCGATATGAATGCCGATTTCGTAATTCCCATCCGGAAGCATCTTTACTGAGAGTGCATCGTCGAAGTCTTTTGCATCGACTGGGTCGATGGTGCATGTCGGCACGCCTCGCATATCTCTGCGTCCCGCGATTTCATCCGCGGTAATTCCTTTTTCCGCCCATTCATTTGCTTCCATTTCAACATCGCGAGGGAAGTCGGCTGAAAATCCGCGTTCAAGGGCAATACCCGTCATTTCTGCATTATTATGTCCTGGCATTCCGAGAACTTTTGAAACTTTACCGAATGGTTCTGCTTTTGCATTTTCCCACTTTGTAATTTCACAAAATACTTTTTCTCCAACTTTTGCGCCGTTTAGTTCATTCGCTGGAATGATCATCGTTCGGTACATTCGTGGATCGTCAGCTTTCAATTGATATACACCGTCTGTCTGAGTGAGGACGCCGGTAAATCCAACTTTGCCGCGATTGATAATTTTAGTAACGCGTGCAGTCGAGTATCGTTTCGTTTTTGCATTCAAAACAATTTCCACAGTATCGCCGTGAAGTCCGGTATTGAGATCGGCAGGTTCTACACTGACATTTTCTTTCCAGTCTGGAAGTCGAACGTTTCCAAATCCACGAGCAGAAACTAAAAGTGTTCCGACAAGGGGAGTACCGGGTTTTACATACGGATCTTTATTTTGTTTATGGCCAGATGTTTTCGGTGCTGAATGGTGGAATTTCTTTGCGTTATTTTTATTTGGACTTTTAGGATGACCTTTTTTGCTGCCATGAGCAGGTTTGCCAGTATGGCTTGTTTTGGTTTTATGCTGAGGTTTTTGTTGGTTTTTCACATCCACACTATAGCATAAAAGTTACGGGTTGACATATGCTGATATTCTGATAAGATGGTGCCTATGTTAATGATCAGATTACAGCGCATTGGACGCAAGAACGACCCGGCTTTCCGAGTAGTTTTGACCGACCACAAAAATGCAGCAAAAAGCGGAAAATTTTTAGAAATCCTCGGAACTTACAGCCCAACGCTTAAGGAAAACCGAACTTCATTCAAGGCTGACCGAATCAAGGAATGGATGAGCAAGGGAGCACAGCTCTCAGACACAGTCCACAACTTCCTCGTTCACGAAAAGATCATCGAAGGAAAGAAAGTAAACGTTCTTTCTAAGAAGGCACCTACGAAGAAGCGAAAGGAATTAAAGCAGGGATAATACAAAATAAAATGCGCCGAGAAATCGAGCGCATTTTATTTTTATTAGTACATAATTAGAATTTATATTGCGGCAATACAGAAAAAATTGTATACTGCTTTAATAAGCGGGGAAACAGTCGCCCCACTTACAGATTACAAGTTTACATATAAGAACGATATGGATGATAAGGCATTTCTCGAGTACGTTGTAAAAGCATTGGTAGACAACCCTAATGATGTAAAAATTGATCGCGTCGTTGACGAAATGGGCGTATTGATCACTTTGACAGTTAATCCAGCAGACATGGGTAAAATCATCGGCCGCATGGGTAACACTGCAAAAGCAATCCGAACGCTCCTTCGAGTCATTGGTATGAAGAATAACGCTCGCGTTAACCTCAAAATCAACGAACCAGAAGGCGGAACAAAATCAGCAAATCCTACTTCAGCAGTTGACGAAGCTTTGGAAGATCTCAAGAATCTCTAATACTCACAGCAATAAAAAACAAAAAGTCCCTGCCTGCAAGCGGGGTTTTTGTTTGCCGATAGGCAAACACCGCGCACGGCGTGGTAAATCTAAGATACAGCGACAAGGTGCGTGCAGCCACTAAGTGTAAGCAGAAAATTAATCAGCACTTTGAACTTTTGAAATAAAACTGTAAGCTACCTAATATATGCATTTTCATATAATCACCCTGTTTCCAGAATCATTCGATTCATACCTCGCAGAATCAATTATCGGCCGCGCGATCAAGTCGAAGCTGATCAAAATCAGCTTTTACAATCCGCGGGATTTCGTGACGGGCAAATACAAAAAAGTGTGGCCTGATGGAAATGTTTCTCGCGTTGTAGACGACCGACCATACGGCGGCGGCCCGGGTATGATCATGCGCGCAGAACCAGTGTTGAAAGCGGTAGACAAAGCTCTCTCAAAAATTTCAAAAACAAAAAGTAAAAAGCCTAAAGTGAAAATTATTTTCTTCAGTCCTTCCGGAAAAATGTTCGATACCGAATATGCAAAAACAACAGCAGCTAAATTCACTGATGTCATCATGATCTCCGGACGTTATGAAGGCATTGATGCTCGCGTCCAAAAAATTCTCAAGCCGGAAGATATTTCGATTGGGAACTATGTTCTCACTGGCGGCGAACTTCCTGCGATGATTTTGATCGATTGTATGTCGCGCCAAATTCCCGGAGTGCTCGGTAACTTTGATTCACGTGAAGAAGAACGAGTTTCATCTCCTGAATTTTATACACGCCCTGAAGTGCTTGAATGGAAAAAGAAAAAATATAAAATCCCTGAAGTTTTGAAGTCCGGTGATCACAAAAAAATTGAAGAGTGGAAGAATTCAAAGAAATAAGCTACAGTTTACCTATTAGAAGTTAAAAATACTCATATATTATGTACTGCCAAGCATGTGGAAATAAATTGGAAGAAGGCGTTCAGTTCTGCGCTCAATGTGGGACAGCTCGTGGAGAGGCAGGAAATGGAAAAAAGTTAGCATCCTCAAATCAGCGTTTAGCGAACTACCTCATTGATCGGATAGGATCATATGTCGTTGCTCTTATTGTTGGCGTGATAGTAGGTTTTGAAGGAGCTTTTTCTTGGGTACTGCCGGTTATTATTCTCGGCGGATATCATTTGTTTTTCGAAAGCATGTGGCAGCGCACTCCAGGTAAATGGATTTCCAAGACAAAAGTAGTGCGAATCGATGGCGCACCACTTACTTTTACTGATGTCTTGCTTCGCACCTTGTGCCGTATTATTCCATTTGAGCCGTTCTCATTTTTATTTGATGGAGGATATCCTCGAGGTTGGCACGATTCACTTACTAAGACAGCGGTTGTTCCGCAGGAATATACAGCTGAAGATGTGCAGAGCATTAATCTTGTTGCGATGAAAAATGAGAAATCGCATACTTGGATAATCGTACTCGTTGTCGCAGGATTCTTCTTTGTGATGATCGGAATTATTTCTTCAGTCGTTCTGTCTTCGCTTAGTGTCGCTCGCGAAAGGGGAATGGATGCGCGAATAAAGGCTACTGTTACCAGCGCACTCATACAAGCTGAGATTGCTGCCGACGGCGGATCATATGCATTGGGAGATATCTGTCAATTTGGTTCAGTAGGAACCAATCCGATGCTCAGAAACCTTGCAACCGAAGTCGTCAACAGCCAGAGTTCTCTTGGCTGCAGCGTATCAGAAACCGGCGTTGCATTTTTCGCTAAAGTTTCCGAAGGCACGTATTTTTGTGCAGATAATGGGGAAGATCCTTTCTTTGGAGAAATTTCTAGTACGCCGTCAGTGTCGGCAGGTGCGTGTAAGTAACAATTCAGTTACGACAAACAGCGGCGGAAGCATTACGCGACTATACACACGCCAAAATGCTTATGTATTGTAAGTAGATATACTAATAATATTGGCGCCGGGGAACCTCGGCGCCTTTTTTCTTGACTTTTCGGGCCAAATAGAGTAATATAGGACTACTAAAGCACGAATGAGTTACGTCCTCGCTTTGGTGTTATTAACACTAAAACGTTTATATTCTTGAGGAACCAAACCTCGTGCACCCACTAAAACCGAATTCCCGAAAGTTCTAGCCTTCTTTCGAGTTTTTTTGTTTTGTGGCTCTCCGGCGTTTTTCCTCTGGAACAGCATATTATGCCGAAAAGAACAGCGTTGCCGCAAAAGTATTTTGCGAAGTACAAGGAGCCATTGGCTCCGTTCCCGAATCTTCTCGAAACGCAGCTCACGTCATTTGCGTGGCTCGTGGAGACAGGATTCAAGGAAGTCTTTAAGGAGTTTTCTCCGTTGTCTGATTACTCAGGCAAAAAGTTCGAGCTTCATTTTACTTCATTCACCCTCGGTGAACCGAAGTATGATGAGCATTACGCAAAAGCTAACAAGGTGTCTTACGAAGGACAGCTCAAAGCTCGCGTAAAACTTACTAACAAGATGTTGAATGAAACCAAAGAGCAGGAAATCTTCATGGCAGATGTGCCATTGATGACAGCTCACGGAACATTCATCATTAACGGAGTTGAGCGTGTCATCGTGCCACAGCTCGCGCGTTCATTCGGTATCTTCTTCACTGAAGAAGAATTGAAGGGCAAGAAGCACTTCGGTGCAAAAATCATTCCAGCTCGCGGAGTATGGATTGAAATCGAAACAGATACAGACGGCACTCTCGTTGTCCGTATCGACAAAAAGCGAAAATTCCCAGCAACATCATTGTTGCGCGTTTTGGGCATGCATACAGATGAAGAAATCTTGAAAGCTTTCAAGGATTCAACTCACTTTGATGCAATTAAGCTCCAGGTTGAAAAAGACCCAGCTAAAACATTGGCTGAAGCAGACACAGAAATCCACAAGCGACTCCGTGATGGCGACCTCGCTACAGCGGACAACGCAAAAGAATTCATTAACTCACTCTTTGGTACTGAGCGTTACGACCTTTCACCAGTCGGACGATTCCGATTCAACCAGCGCTTCAACAAGAATATGGAAGCAAAGGAAATGGAACGCCGAACAATTTCTGCAGATGACGTTGTTACTGTCTTGGAAAATGTCATGAACTTGAACATTACTCCAGGAGCAAAGGCTGACGATATTGACCACTTGGGTCAGCGTCGCGTTCGTTATGTTGGTGAATTGCTCCAGCAGAAAATGCGCGTCGGTATGACTCAGATCAAGCGAAACATCCAGGACCGAATGTCGACTATCGACACCGGAACGACTCTTCCAATCGCTATCATCAACCAGCGTCCACTTCAGGCTCGTATCAAAGAATTTTTCACAACCAACCAATTGTCACAGTTCATGAACCAGGAAAACGTCTTGGCTGAGCTCGAACACTTGAGAACTTTGTCAGCGCTCGGTCCCGGCGGTCTCACTCGTGAGCGCGCAGGTCTCGAAGTGCGCGACGTGCACACATCTCACTATGGCCGCGTTTGTCCTATCCACACTCCGGAAGGTCCGAACATCGGTCTTATTCTCCACCTTTCAAACTACGCTCGCGTAAATGATTTCGGCATCATTGAAACTCCGTATGTTCAGGTTAAGAACGGAAAGATTACTGACAAGATCGATTACTTGAATGCTCTTGAAGAAGAAAAATTCGTTATCGCTCACGCAGGTATTAAGTACGATGAAAAAGGCAATATTACTGACGCTAAAGTTGAAGCTCGTGTTCACACTGAACCGGGTCTCATTGAACGCGAAAAGGTAGACTACATCGACGTAGCTACAAACCAAGCTTTCTCAATCGCTACCTCAACTGTTCCGTTCCTCGAACACAATGACGCGAACCGTGCATTGATGGGATCTAACATGATGCGCCAAGCTGTACCTTTATTACGTTGCGAAGCTCCTATTGTTGGAACCGGCATCGAAGGACAGTAGATTCAGGATTCACGTACACAAGTAATGGCCGA